>CAMNHS010000014.1 GCA_946539635.1 uncultured Prevotellaceae bacterium | reverse complement strand
TCGGCAGTGCCTGCGGTGCAGACGATGTTACGGATGCCAAACCAGTCTGCCGTGCGTATGATGGTGCCCAGATTGCCTGGGTCTTGCACACTGTCGAGCGCAAGGACGAGCTCCGTTGCTGGTGCGTCGGAAAGACTCGCTGACGACACCGTCGGGATGTCGAACACACCCAGAACCTGCTGCGGATGCTGAAGCAGCGACACCTTGCGCAGCTCCTCGTCAGTAACAAGGATGTCCTCCGCCAAAGAAGGAAGGCTGACGGGGGTTTCCCACGACGCGGTATGCACCACCGTGCGAGGACGGAAACCGGCTCGGAGCAGGTCGTCAACACACTTGGGGCCTTCGGCAAGGAAAGCATTCTCCTTCTTGCGGAACTTCTTCTGCTCAAGAGAGCGGATGAACTTTATCTTTGATTTGCTTAATATCATTGAATATTGAAAATTATTCGCTAACTCCTAACTCAAGTGTATTCTGCCAACTCTAACCAACGCATTTCTTTTTCGTCGAGCTGCTGTGTGACAACCTGAAAGCGTTCGGAGAGTTTCGTTATCTCCTCGACAGACAAAGTGCCTGACGACAGCGCCTCCTCAGCAGCCGTCTTCTCAAGCGTCAGCGCCTCAATGTCGCGCTCCAACTGCTGAAACTCCTGCTTCTCCTTATATGACAACCGCCGACGGGTGTCATTGCGATAAGAAGCCTTGGAAGCCTTGGAACTATGACTCCCCTCCATTTGGGAGGGGCTGGGGGTGGGGTTCCCTTCGACCTTTGGCTGCAGTTTCTTCCACTCACGATACTGCGTGTAGTTGCCAGGGAAATCCTGCACCTCGCCATTGCCGTGGAAAATGAGCAGGTGGTCAACAATCTTGTCCATGAAATATCTGTCGTGGCTCACAACAATGACGCAGCCGGGGAAGTTCTGCAGGTAATCTTCCAGTATCTGCAGCGTCTTGATGTCAAGGTCGTTCGTAGGCTCGTCAAGGACAAGGAAGTTAGGATTGCGCATCAATACCGTGCAGAGATAGAGCTTGCGCTTCTCGCCGCCTGAGAGTTTATAGACGTAGTTATACTGCTGCTCGGGAGTGAAGAGGAAATGTTGCAGCAACTGCGACGCAGAATACTGACGCCCCTGACCGAGGTCGATGTATTCGGCAATGTCGCGGACGATGTCGATGACCTTCTGCTGCTCGTCAAACTGCAGGCCGTCTTGTGAGAAATATCCAAACTGCACCGTGTCACCGATGTCGAACTTACCGCTGTCGGGAGGGACGATGCCGAGCAGCATCTTCAGAAACGTGGACTTACCGGAGCCGTTGTTGCCAACAATGCCCATCTTCTCGAAACGGGCGAAGTTATAGTAGAAATCCTTCAGTATCACCTTGTCGCCAAACGCCTTCGAGACATACTGGCTCTCGAAAATCTTGGAACCGATATATACATTCTTCGACTTCAGCGACACCAGACGCTCCTCCAAGCGCGTCTTGGCAAGTTTCTCGAGTTCATAGAACGCATCCTCACGATACTTCGCCTTATGACCGCGTGCCTGCGGCTGGCGACGCATCCATTCCAACTCGCGGCGGTAGAGGTTGTTGGCATGCTGTATGCTCGCTGCCATCGTGTCGATGCGTTGTTGGCGCTTTTCCAAATAATAGGAATATGACCCGCGATAGGTGTAGATGGTCTGGTCTTCGAGTTCAAGGATTATGGAGCACACATTGTCTAGGAAAAACCTGTCGTGAGTCACCATGAGGATGGTCTTGTTGCCGCGCGAAAGGAAATTCTCCAGCCAGATGACCATCTCGAGGTCGAGGTGGTTGGTGGGCTCGTCAAGTATCAGGAAGTCGGGATTGGATATCAGCACCTGTGCCAATGCCACACGTTTCTGTTGTCCGCCGGAGAGTTGGTGTACGGGCTGCTCCATGTCGATGATGCGCAGCTGTGTGAGTATCTGCTTTGCCTTTAGGCGGGTGTCATCGTCGGGATTAACCCCCGAAAAGCACGCCTCTAGCACGGTGGCATCTTTCGGAAAACGCGGCTCCTGACGCAGAAAACCCGTGCGGATTCCGTTGCGATAGATGATGGTGCCGCTGTCGGGAGTATCGTCACCCGTCAGCAGAGAAAGGAGCGTTGATTTGCCGGTTCCATTCTGGGCAATCAGACCAACGTGCTGACCCTCGGCAATGGAAAAAGAGATGTCTTGGAAGAGGACACGCTCTCCAAAACGCTTCGAAAGATTCTGGATATCAAGAACAGGTGTTGCCAATTATTCCTTCTATATAATTAAGTAATGGCTCGCGGCCCTGTTTCTTTTCCGATGACGTAACAAAATATGGTGGCAACTCTTCCCATGTGTCCAAGAGTGACTTCATGTAGCTGTCAACATTTTGACGCAGCTGTGTTGCCGACAGCTTATCGGCCTTCGTAAAGACAATGGAGAACGGAATGCCATTCTCGCCAAGCCATGTCATGAATTCTGTGTCAATCTTCTGCGGATTGTGGCGTACGTCGATGAGCAGAAAGACATTCACCAACTGCTCACGGCGCAGGATGTAGGAAGTAATCATCTCCTCGATGCTGCGCTGTACGCTCTTGGAACGTTTCGCAAAACCATATCCAGGGAGGTCAACGATATACCATTCGTTGTTTATAAGAAAATGATTGATGAGCAATGTCTTGCCCGGAGTCGCACTGGTCTTAGCAAGACCTTTGTGGTCGGTGAGCATATTGATTAGGCTCGACTTGCCGACATTACTCCTGCCGATAAATGCAAATTCTGCCTTGGTATCTTGCGGACACTGGGATATTTTCGCAGAACTGATGGTAAAGGTTGCTGATTTTATTTCCATGATGCAATCAACTGCTTAGCATTATCAAGGGCGGCATCGGTAACGTCTGCACCGCTGAGCATCTGGGCTATCTCGCGGATGTGCTCTTCGTCATTGAGCTGGCGCATGACAGACGTCGTAGTGCCTGCCGGTGTCTCGTACTTCTCCACCTTATAATGATGTGTGCTGAGAGCCGCTATCTGTGGCAGGTGGGTGATGCTGATGACCTGACGTTCCTTATCGCCCATCTCGCGCATAATCTTTGCCATCTGCTCGGCTATGCGTCCGCTGACACCGGTGTCTATCTCGTCAAAAATGATGGTAGGCAACTTGACTGCACCGCCAATCAAAGCCTTTAGAGCCAGCATAAGACGTGCTATCTCACCGCCAGAGGCTACCTGACAGACATGACGCAATGGCATGCCCTTGTTGGCAGAGAAAAGAAACGCCACCTTGTCCTTACCGTCATGAGAAAGAGACTTTTCCTCTATGCTGACAGAGAACTCTGCATTCGGCATACCCAAATCAAAAAGGCGGGAGATGATATTCTTCTCAACCGTTGTGATAATCTTCTTTCGCGATTTGCTAAGCTCATCAGCCTTCTTTTCTACTTCTACCTTCAGATTGGCAACCTCCTGTTTCAAGGCCTCAATCTCTTCGCTACGACCATCGATGGAGTCAATGGCCTGCTGCAGTTCTTCCTGTTTGTCAAGAAGTTCGGAGAGGGTAGTGACGCTATGTTTCTTTTGCAGAGAGTATATCAGGTCGAGGCGTTCGTTGATGAAAGCCAGACGCTGTGGGTCGAAAGAGATATTGTCGAGTTCACTTTCGAGTTCATTGGCAATATCCTTAATCTCGATATATGAGGACTCCAGTCTCTCGGAAAGGCTGCTGAGTTGTTGAGAAAGTCTGGAGGCAGACTCCATATTCTGTGAAGCGCGGCGCAAAAGGTCGTTGACTCCGCTCTCGTCAGTAGAAAGAACAGAACTGGCTTCAAACAAAAGTGATTTTATTTCTTCCGCATGTGAGACCGTCTGCTGTTCCTGTTCGAGCTGTTCCTGTTCGTCGACAGAGAAATTGGCATTAGTCAACTCCTCAAGTTGAAAACGCAGTAACTCTTCATCCTTATGAGCCTGTGAATCGGCCTCAATAAGGTTGTTGAGACGCTTTTCTGCATCAAGATATGCGTTATAGGCTTTTGCGTAGGCAGACAAATCGTTACCGGCAATGATATCTAGCACGCTAAGTTGGAAATTTTCTTTCTGCAAAAGCAGGTTCTGATGCTGGGAATGTACATCGAGCAATTTCTCACCATAGTCACGCATCTCCTGAAGCGTAGAAAGTTCATCATCAATAAAGCCACGGCTCTTGCCTGCAGAAGATAATTCGCGACGAATGATATGCTCCGTTCCGTCAACAATAAATGTTCCTTCTATGACACATTTGCTTTGCTCTGGCTTAACCACCTTTGAGTCGGCACGCTGACCGAGAAGAAGATTTATGGCACCAAGGATGATACTCTTACCCGCTCCCGTTTCACCCGTAATTACAGAGAAACCTGAAAAGAAGTCGATGTCGAGTTCATCAATAAGAGCATAGTTCTTTATATATAGATGCTTGAGCATTTCTATTCTTTTATTTTATCCCAAGAATTGCTTTGAGAAGGGTTGATAGAGAAAAGTACTTCATACACCTGAGACTTTTCTTTGGCTGTTCCCTTACCTTTATACATATTAGCTAACTCATCTTTCTTGTAGTCTGTCCATATCTGTGGAAGCATACTGGTGGACCTGTCTTTGTGAGCCTTATCAAGATTCTCTGTAATGGCTGTGCTGATTTCTGTTCGGCCACGTTCTACGTTGTTGGCCATCTCGTCCAGTCCCTTGCGATAGTAGTTGTATTGCAACATGCGGAAAGGTTCCATCGCTCCTTCCATATAGTCATTGATGATGGCAAAACGGTTCTTCCTGCTGTCGTAGGCCTTCCATCCTGGGAAGTCCAAGTTCTGGGCGTTGTTGGTAAGGTTCAGGCAGCGGTTCAAAACATCGCTACCTCCCAAAGGAGAGAATGTGTCAAGATCTATGCCGATAATGAGATATGAATAATACGCGAAGAGAGCAAGAAGCTGATTGTCTATAATCTCTTCGTTGTAATTCAGATTTTCAAACTGACGATACGTGAAGGTAAAGTCATTATCCTGAAACTGAAAGATTGTTGTTGTGTATGCAGAATTATAAACGGGACGATTAGCTTGAACCATACAAGTGCATGACCAAATGCCTTCTTCGCGCTTATATTCCTTTACGGTAATGTTATATGAGCAAGATATACGCTCGTGCTCCAAAAACTGAAGGGAAGTCCATTGCTGGGCGTTAAGAAATTCCTCCAGTTTCCCCTTTAGTTCTTCGAAAATAGCATTATCCGTGCCTTGAACTTGCTGATGGTTGATATTGACCTTAACAGTCATTTCCTGAGCAGAAACTGTCAGGAAATGGAATAATGTGCAAAGAATAAGGAGAATGCATCTCATTTTGCCTGCTCTCTTAACCTAATTCGTGTCAGGGCTTGCTTGGTATCAAGTGAAAAATCACCATTAAGAATCCAACTATAGTAGCTGGGATCACGCTTTAGGACTTCAACAACGGGTAAGTTCTTATACTTTCCGAAATTAAAGACTTCCACACCATCTTCATTGAACTTCATGCGACCAGCAAAGTCAACCTTCTTCTCTTTGTTACAGAAATTATGAAGTTCATCCATATTATTGTTCAGAACCTTGCTGGAATCTTCATTCGCTCCAGGAGCATATTTGTCCAGTTCGCCTTGAAGAACACGATATGTTGCTTCTGTATCTTCATTGGCAAGGTGGGCTTGGAAATCATCTTCCATATTCCTACCACAATAGAATTTATATGCTGCGGCAAGGTTGCGCTTTTCCATCTGTTTGAAAATGGTGCAAGCATCAATAAGTCGACATTTTGAAAAGTCAAAACTTATACCAGCCCTTAAAAACTCCTCTGCCAACATTGGGATGTCGTAGAAATTACTATTGTATCCGGCAAAATCGCATCCCTTAAAAGCCTGAGCCAATGTAGAAGCCAATTGTTTAAACGTTGGAGCATCGGCAACCATATCATTAGTAATATGGGTTAACTCTGTAATCTCGGGAGGAATGGGACGTCCAGGATTGATGAAATAGTTTTTTCGCTCTTCACTACCGTCAATTCCAACCTTGATATAACTGATCTGGATAATACAGTCCTTTGAAATATCAAGGCCGGTTGTCTCCAAATCAAAAATGATAAGAGGCTTTGTAAGATTCAGTTTCATCTTATAGACTAAGGATTACTCGCTTAACAACATTGGCATTATGAGCATAAGGATATCTTCGTTTTCTGGCTGCTCAGAAGGACGAATTACTCCTGCACGACTTGGATCTCCAAGCTCGATAGTTACATTATCGCTGCTGAGATTGTTCAGAATATCGAAAATTGCAGACCCCTTGAAACCAATACTCATCTGTGCTCCGTTGTAATCACATACTAAATCCTCATGAGCCGCAGTTGCGAAATCCAAATCTTCAGAAGAAAGTTCCAGATTATTTGGAGAAAGACGTAATTTTACCAACTGTGTGCTTTCGCTTGCAAATGGCAATACACGACGCAATGCACTCATCATTCCCTTACGGTCTATGCTTACAACATTTGGATTGTCTGTAGGAATGACACTACTATAATTAGGATAACGTCCTTCAATAAGACGGCACGAAAGAATTCCGTCAGGGAATTTTATTTCAGCGTTGTTGTTATTGAAGCGAATAGTGATTTCTGTTTCATCATTGAGGTCAAGTACTGAACGCAGAAGACCTGCTGGCTTCTTAGGCAATATGAAAGATGATGGATTTGTGGTCTTACATGAGAATATCATATTTCGAACCATCTTGTGACCATCGCTGGCAACTATGTTGAGGCTATCCTCGCGTAAGTCGAAAAACAAACCATTCATAACCATGCGGAGCTCATCATTAGCTGTAGCAAACATAGTGCGTTGTATGTTTGAAGCTAATGTGCTGGCTGGTATGGAAATCTCAGTAACGTCATTCTCAATAGGCTGCAGGTTAGGATAATCATCAGCACTCTGGCCAGCAACACGGTAAGAACCGTTTTGGTAGATAACCTTGACACTATTATCTGGTGAAGACACCTCAAATGTGAGGGGTTGTTCAGGGAGTTCTTTTACTGCTGCCTGGATAATGCGGTTAGGGATACAGAAAGCCCCTTCACCTTCATAGTCAGAAAGAGCAACGTAACACCTCATCATATTTGCATTATCAGATGCTGTAATGATAAGTTGACCACCCCTTATCTCAAAAAGATAACTATCCAAAATGGACAAAGAGTTCTTAGTATTAATAACTTTTGATAAAATGCCCAATTTGGTGCTGAGCGCTGAAGAAGATAATGTAAATCTCATAGTTCTATATAGATTGTTTTATGTTCGCTTTACTTCTTTTGGAGAAAATCAGCGCAAAGATAAGAAAAATATATGAGTATATGGTACGGCCCGAAAAGAGTTTAAGTTTTTTTAACTCTTGTATTTTTTTTTATATACATTAAGGACAATAGGTTCAAAAAAAAAAGTACTTTTGCATCCAAGTATAAAATTATTTACAGATAACATATGGAAATTCAAGGAAAGATTATTAGTGCACTCCCAGAGCGCAGCGGTACAAGCCAGAGAACTGGAAATGCATGGAAGTTACAGGAATTTGTTGTAGAAACCCATGACCAGTATCCAAAGAAGATGGCTTTTGAAGTGTTTGGTGAAGATCGTCTACAGCGTTTTAATATTCAAGTAGGACAAGAAGTAAATATAGCTTTTGATATTGATGCACATGAATATAATGGTAGATGGTTTAACAGTATTAGAGCATATGACGTTCGTCCTGTAGATGAACAACCTCAAGTTGCAGCTCAACCAAATGCGGGGGAGGCAATGCCGATATCTGAAGCTCCAATAGTAAATAGTGCGGAGCCTGTAGGCGATTCAGCAGAGGATTTACCATTCTAAATATAGGTGGCACCATCACAGAAAAATATTCGTTTTGCAATTATCAAGGAGGCGGATAAACGTTTCCGGAAATATGGCATTAGAGCTGTTACCATGGACGATATAGCACATGGTATTCATGTTTCAAAACGAACAATCTATGAGGCTTTCCCTAATAAAGAGAAGATTCTTATGGGAGTGTTGAGAAGTCAAATAGAAGAAAGAGATGAACATATGCAAGACTTTTTGTCCAATACAGACAATGTGATGGATATTCTTTGTGAAGTCTTACGTTTACAGATCGAATTTTCTGCAAAGACAACGTCTTCCTTTTTTACGGATTTAGTAAAATATCCAAAGGTTGAGAAGATGATGCTTGAGTATAATGCCAAACAACGTGAAAAAGCTTTCGATTTTTTTAAAAAAGGTGTTGCACAAGAGTATTTTCGAGGTGACATAGATTACACAATCTTCAACCGGATTATGAAAAATATGTTTCATATGTTGAGGGCTACAAAAGAATTGAATGATCTTACTTATCATCAAATGTTCATAAATTGCCATTGTGTAATAATTCGAGGTATATGTACTAGTAAAGGTATAGAAAGGTTTGAGCACTTTATGAAGGAGAATCTTTAATCAGATTATGAAAAACTTTTAGTAGTTTAATACTTGTTATCAAATTAACAGATAAAAATATTATCAACACAAATCACAAACATTATTTATGTGCGGAATAGTCGGTTACATAGGGAATAAAGAAGCTTATCCTATATTGATTAAAGGCTTGCAACGGCTTGAATATCGGGGATATGACTCTGCTGGATGTGCTATGCTTTCAGCTAAGGAACACAAACTCAATGTGTACAAGGCTAAAGGAAAGGTTAGCGATTTGGTTAAATTTGCAGAAGGGAAGGATGTTTCTGGTAGCATTGGTATAGCACATACACGTTGGGCTACTCATGGAGTACCAAGTGAAGTGAATGCGCACCCTCATGTTTCACAATCAGGAAATCTGACACTTGTTCACAATGGTATAATAGAAAATTATGCTACCTTGCGTGAACAATTAAAGAAGCATGGCTTTAACTTTAAGAGTGAGACTGATACAGAGGTTCTCGTACAACTCATTGAGTATGTGATGGAGAAGAATGCTGTTGATTTACCAACGGCTGTCAGGGTGGCATTAGGAAAAGTGTATGGCGCATATGCCATTGCTGTAATAGATTCCAGAAATCCGAATGTTCTGGTAGCGGCAAGAAAGTCTTCTCCATTAGCTGTTGGCGTCGTTGCTGATAATTCAGAGTTCTTCCTTGCTTCAGATGCTTCTCCTATTGCAGAATATACAAATCACATAGTATATCTCAAAGATGAAGAAGTTGCTGTAATAGAAAGAGGTGAGCAACTGCGAGTTTATAACCTCAGCGGGGAAAAGTCAGAAACGGAAATTAGGGAGGTAGATGTTGATCTATCCATGCTCGATCACGAAGGATTTCCACATTTCATGCTCAAAGAAATCTTTGATCAGCCTAATGTATTGAAAGATTGTATGAGTGGACGTGTGATAGAATCTCCTTTTACTCATCATCCAGATGTGCTTTTGTCAGCTGTCAGAGGACATCGCAGAGAGTTGCTACAAGCTAAACGTATCGTAATAGTATCATGCGGAACATCATGGCATGCAGGATTAATAGGAAAACAACTGATAGAACATTTCTGTCGTATCCCTGTTGAGGTGGCATACGCTTCAGAATTTCGCTATTCCAATCCAGTCATAGAGCCCAATGACGTTGTGATGGCAATTTCACAATCAGGGGAAACTGCAGATACCTTAGCTGCCATACAAATGGCGAAAGAGAAGGGTGCCTTGATATTTGGTATAGTAAATGGTGTTGGTTCGAGCATTGCCAGGGAATCTGATACTGGTACATATATCCATGTTGGACCTGAAATAGGTGTGGCTTCTACAAAAGCTTTCACAGGTCAGGTCGTTGTATTGACAATGATAGCCTTAGCTCTTGGAATGGCAAAAGGCACTATAGAAGAAGATGAGTTTGAAGAAACAATAAAAGAGTTACAACTTATTCCAGACAAAATAAAGAAGGTATTAGAACAGAACGATAAGATACAAAAATTGGCTGTGAAGTTTACCTTCGCTCACAATTTCCTGTATTTAGGTCGTGGTTGGAACTATCCTGTGGCGTTGGAGGGCGCATTGAAACTGAAGGAAATTAGTTATATTCATGCAGAAGGTTACCCTGCTGCGGAAATGAAACATGGTCCGATTGCTCTTGTTGATGAAGAAATGCCTGTGGTATTTATAGCAACCCATCATAAACTCTACAGGAAAATTATTTCTAACATGCAGGAAGTAATATCACGAAAGGGACATATAATCGCAATTGTTACGGAAGGTGACGAAGAAATAAAGAAAATGGTTGATGAGGTGATAGAAGTGCCTCAAACATTAGCTTGTCTTGCTCCGTTACTTAGTGTTATTCCTCTCCAACTTCTGTCATATCACGTTGCTGTTGCAAAAGGATTGAATGTTGATCAACCACGCAATTTGGCAAAATCAGTGACTGTAGAATAAAATATAAAAATTAGAAATTTAAGGTTTAAAAGATAAATAAACAATGAAAAAAGTTCTCGTTCTGGGTTCTGGCGCCCTAAAAATTGGTCAGGCAGGTGAATTTGACTATTCTGGTTCACAAGCACTTAAAGCTTTACGTGAAGAAGGTATTAGCAGTGTTCTTATAAATCCAAACATTGCAACGATCCAGACTAGTGAAGGAATCGCAGATAAAGTATACTTCCTTCCTGTTAACACACATTTTGTAACAGAGGTGATTAAGAAGGAACGTCCTGACGGAATTCTTCTGGCTTTCGGCGGACAGACAGCATTAAACTGTGGTACAGAACTTTATAAGACAGGTGTTCTGAAAGAATATGGTGTTCAGGTATTAGGAACATCAGTACAGGCAATCATGAACACAGAGGATAGAGACCTCTTTGTTAAAGAATTAAATAAGATAGACCTTAAGGTACCTGTATCACAGGCATGTGAGACATTGGAAGATGCTGTTGCAACAGCACGTCGTATAGGGTATCCTATTATGATACGTTCTGCATATGCGTTAGGTGGTTTAGGTTCTGGTGTGTGCCCAGATGAAAAGACCTTTATGGAAATTGCAGAAAGTGCATTCACTTTTGCACCACAGGTTTTGGTAGAGGAAAGCTTGAAGGGATGGAAAGAAATAGAATTCGAGTGTATTCGTGATGCTAATGACCATTGCTTCACTGTGGCATCAATGGAAAATTTCGATCCATTGGGAATACATACAGGTGAGTCAATTGTTGTTGCACCAACATGTTCTCTTACTGAAGAGCAGGTTAAGATGTTGCAGGATATTACTATCAAGTGTGTCCGCCATCTGAATATTGTAGGTGAATGTAACATCCAGTTTGCTTTCAATGCAGAGAATAATGACTATCGTATCATTGAGATTAATGCTCGTTTGAGCCGTTCTTCTGCTTTGGCATCAAAGGCAACTGGTTATCCTCTTGCTTTCGTTGCTGCAAAGATAGCCCTCGGATACACTCTTGATCAGATTGGTGAGATGGGAACTCCAAACTCTGCGTATGTAGCTCCATCTCTTGACTATATGATTTGTAAGATACCTCGTTGGGACCTTACCAAGTTCACAGGAGTAAGCCGTAAAATTGGTTCTTCAATGAAGTCTGTGGGCGAAATTATGTCAATCGGTCGTTCTTTCGAAGAAATGCTCCAGAAGGGATTGCGTATGATTGGTCAGGGTATGCACGGCTTTGTTGGCAATGATCACATTAAGTTTGATGATCTTGATGAAGAGCTGTCAAATCCTACAGATATGCGTATATTCGCTATCGCACAGGCTTTGGAGAAAGGATATACTATTGAGCGTCTTTATGAGCTCACCAAGATTGACCCTTGGTTTATTGAGCGTATGAAGAATATTGTTGACTTCAAGCATAAGTTACAGACATATAATGAGGTAACAGAAATTCCTGCTGACGTAATGCGTCAGGCAAAGGTACTTGGCTTCTCTGATTTCCAGATTGCACGTTTTGTCCTGAAGACAGAAGGAACAAATATGGAGAAGGAAAACCTTGCAGTAAGACAGTATCGTAAGAAGTTGGGTATTCTTCCAGCAGTAAAACGTATCGAAACTGTTGCATCTGAACATCCTGAACTCACAAACTATCTGTATATGACATATGCAGTAGAGGGTTATGATGTTAACTATTATAAAAATGAGAAGAGTGTTATCGTTCTCGGTTCTGGTGCTTATCGCATCGGTTCTTCTGTAGAATTTGACTGGTGTTCTGTAAACGCTATTCAGACAGCGCGTAAACTGGGCTATAAGTCAATAATGATTAATTATAATCCAGAGACTGTTTCTACTGACTACGATATGTGTGACAGACTCTATTTTGACGAGCTTTCGTTCGAACGTGTTTTGGATGTCTTCGACCTTGAACAGGCACGTGGTGTGATTGTTTCTGTAGGTGGACAGATACCAAATAACCTTGCAATGAAACTTCATCGCCAGAGTGTGCCTATCTTGGGTACTAGCCCAGTATCTATTGATAGAGCAGAGAACAGAGGAAAGTTCTCTTCTATGCTTGACCAGCTTGGAATTGATCAGCCTAAGTGGAGTGCTTTGACATCAATGGATGATATCAATAAGTTTATTGAAGAAGTCGGCTACCCAGTTCTTGTAAGACCTTCATACGTACTTTCTGGAGCAGCAATGAATGTCTGCTATGATGATGAAGAACTGAAACGCTTCTTGGCTGCTGCTTCTGAGGTAAGTAAGGAGTATCCTGTTGTCGTATCACAATTCATGCAAGAGACAAACGAGATAGAGTTTGATGGTGTTGCACAAAATGGTGAGGTTGTAGAATATGGTATCTCTGAGCACATTGAGTATGCAGGTGTTCACTCTGGTGATGCTACTATGGTATTCCCTGCACAGGATATTACTTTCGCAACTATACGTCAGATTAAGAAGATGTCTCGTGCTATTGCAAAAGAACTGAATATCTCTGGTCCTTTCAATATACAGTATCTGGCAAAGGGTAGGGACGTAAAGGTTATCGAGTGTAACCTCCGTGCATCACGTTCTTTCCCATTCGTATCAAAGGTTCTCAAGCGCAACTTTATTGAGACAGCAACAAGAATTATGCTTGATGCCCCTTATCAGAAGCCAGATAAGTCAGAATTCGATATTGACAGAATGGGTGTTAAGTCAAGTCAGTTCTCTTTTGCACGTTTGCAGAATGCTGACCCTGTTCTTGGTGTTGATATGTCATCAACAGGTGAGGTAGGATGTCTTGGTGATTCGTACGAAGAGGCTCTTCTCAACTCTATGATAGCAACAGGATACAAGATTCCATCAAAGGATAAGGGGATCATGTTGTCATCAGGTGGTACCAAGGAGAAGGCTTCTCTGCTGGATGCTGCAATGGCATTGCAGAAGGCTGGATACACAATCTATGCAACAGAAGGTACAGCAACATACCTCAACGATAATAAGATTAAGGCGTATGCTGTAGGATGGCCAGACGAGACACATAAGGATACTCCAAACGTTATGGATATGATACATGACCATAAGTTTGACCTTATTGTGAATATTCCTAAGAACCATACAAAGCGCGAGCTGACAAATGGTTACAAGATTCGTCGTGGTGCAATAGATCATAATATTCCTCTTATCACAAATGCTCGTTTGGCATCAGCATTTATCCATGCATTCACAACGCTTTCACTTGATGATTTAGGAATTAAGTCTTGGCAAGATTATAAATAAACTATGAATAATATATTTCGTGGCTTAGGAATAGCCCTTGTTACTCCGTTTACGGATGATGGTAAGATTGATTACGAGAGTTTATCATCCATTATAGAATACCAATTAAGCAATGATGCAGATTTCCTCTGCATCCTTGCTACTACTGGTGAGACTCCTTGCCTTTCTACAGAAGAATATTGGGCAGTAAAGGAGTTTATCGTCAAGCAGGTAAATGGCAGAGTCCCACTCCTTATGGGATGTGGTGGAAATAATACTGCTGCTATTGTGGAGACTCTCAAGACAGGTGACTTTAGTGGTATAGATGGCATACTTAGTATATGTCCTTATTATAATAAGCCTTCTCAAGAGGGATTATATCAACACTTTAAAGCTATTTCAGCAGCTACCAAATTGCCTATTGTAATGTATAACGTTCCTGGGCGTACTGGTATAAATCTGAAACCTGAGACAACTTGCCGTCTTGCAAACGATTGTGAAAATATCGTTGCTATCAAAGAAGCAAGTGGTTCTATAGAACAAGTTGACGAAATAATAAAGTATAAGCCAAAAGATTTTGAGGTGCTGTCTGGTGATGATGCTATTACATTCCATATGATAGCAACAGGTGCTGTTGGAGTTATTTCTGTAATAGGAAATGCTCTTCCAAAGGAATTCTCCAGAATGATACGTTTGGAATTCCGTGGACAGTTTGAGGCCGCTCAGAAGATACATCACAAGTTTACAGACCTCTATAGCCTCCTCTTTGTAGATGGCAATCCTGCTGGTGTGAAGGCCTTGATGTCTGAAATGGGACTGTTGAAGAACAATCTTCGTCTGCCACTCGTACCAACACGATTGACGACACGCCAGAAGATAGCAGAAGTGCTGAAAGGTTTAAAGTTGTAATTTTTTTGAATCTATAATTTCCCGATTAATATTGGTTAATTTAGAAATCATGGCATTCATCGAACGTGACATCCTACCAAGGTATGCTGCGTTCGATGTTGCACATAATATGGAGCATGTTACTCGTGTAATACGTTCTTCGGTATCTATTGCTCAGAGAATGGGTGCTGATGAAGATATGGCATATGTTATTGCTGCATACCATGATTTGGGTCTTGAAGGACCACGAGCCATACATCATATCACATCAGGAAAAATCCTTCAAGCAGATCAGCGACTGAAGAAATGGTTTTCTGAAATGCAGATAAGGATAATGAAGGAAGCAGTCGAAGACCATCGTGCTTCAGCTTCCAGGGCTCCACGCTCTATTTATGGAAAGATAGTTGCTGAGGCTGATAGAGACCTTAATCCTATGTCTGTTTTCAAACGTACTATACAGTATGGTAAGTCCCATTATCCGGAAATGATAAAGGAGGAACATTGGAATCGTTTTTGTGAACATATGCAAGAGAAATATTCTACAGCAGGATATATAAAGTTGTGGATTGAAGGTTCACAGAATGAGAAAGACCTGTCTGAACTTCGCAACATAATAAATAATAAGACGCTTCTCAGAGAAAAGTTTGAAGAATTATGGTCATTGACATAAAAACAGGTAAGGCAAACAATTCGGATAACATTCGTCAGAATTCTTTTAAGGCATGGATACTTGCAGCTCGTCCTAAAACGCTTTCGGGCGCTATGGTACCTGTTATGTTGGGTTCTGCATTCGCTTGGAAAACATTATCAGATGCTAATCTCTCTGTGATGTCGAATGATGAACTCACTGTCCGTATTGTGGCAAATGTACTGTGTTTTCTCTTTGCTATGATAATGCAGATAGATGCCAATTTCGTGAATGACTATTTCGATTGTGTTCATGGCAACGATAATGAGACCCGTTTAGGTCCAGAGCGAGCATGCGCTATGGGATGGGTGTCTTTAAAGGCTATGCGATGGGCTATGGCTATAACAACTGCGATTGCTGGTCTTGTCGGATTACCATTAATTCTTGTAGGTGGATGGGAAATGATATTGGTAGGAGCCTTCTGCATACTATTCTGTTTCCTTTATACTACATGTCTCGCAGGATTAGGGATGGGGGACTTGTTGGTAGTGGTATTCTTCGGCATAGTACCAGTATGCTTCACCTCTTACCTTGTTTGCGGCGTAATGCCTTGGATATTAGGTGTTGCTTGTGGTCTTGTTGTAGATACATTACTTATTGTCAATAACTATCGTGATTTTGACAACGACAGAAATGCAGGCAAGCGTACTCTTGTTGTAATGATTGGCAAAAAATATGCTGAATGGCTATATATCTCGCTGCCTACACTGGCTCTCGTTGCCGTTCTCTTTCAATATGGCTGGAGCGAGAAGAATATGCTACTCTGTTTTTGCGTGTATTTCTTGTTCGTACAGAGTTGGAATGAGATGCGAATGATTAAATCGGGTAGGGCTTTGAATAAAATACTCGGAAAGACAGCAAGAAATATCTTTCTTTTTGGCATATTGATAAGTTTGCTTATCATTTTCTCATAAAAGTGTTCATTTATTGCTCAAAAAACAAAAACTGCGCAATTTAATTTGCTATTTTCATATAAAATGTGTAACTTTGCAGCCTAATTGATAGAAATTATATTTTATATTAAATAAAAGAAAGCTATGAAGAAGTACAATTTTAATGCAGGTCCATCAATCCTCCCACGTGAGGTTATTGAGCAGACTGCAGCTGCTTGTCTTGATTTTGATAATTCAGGACTTTCTCTTATGGAGATTTCACATCGTGCAAAGAATTTCCAGCCTATCGTTGATGAGGCAGAGGCTCTTATGAAGGAGCTTCTCGACATTCCAGAGGGTTACAAGGTATTGTTCCTCGGCGGTGGTGCATCACTTGAGTTCTGTATGATACCTTACAACTTCCTTGAGAAGAAGGCAGCATATCTTAATACTGGTGTATGGGCTACAAAGGCTGAGAAGGAAGCAAAACTCTTTGGTGAGGTTGTTGAGGTTGCATCTTCTGCTGACAAGAACTTTACTTACATCCCAAAGAATTTCACTATTCCTACAGATGCTGACTATTTCCACATCACAAGCAACAACACCATCTATGGTACAGAGATGCGTTATGATTTGGATTCACCAGTTCCTATGATTGCAGATATGTCATCAGACATTCTCTCTCGTCCTGTTGACGTTAGCAAGTATGCTATGATTTACGGCGGTGCACAGAAGAACCTCTCTATGGCTGGTGTGACATTCGTTATTGTTAAGGAAGACGCTCTGGGCAAGGTTTCTCGTCCTATTCCTACAATGCTCGACTATCGTACACACGTTAAGAAGGGCTCTATGTTCAATACTCCTCCAGTAGTGCCTATTTACACAGCACTTATGAACCTCCGCTATATCAAGGCTCAGGGTGGTGTTGTAGCTATGGACAAGCTTGCTAAGCAGCGTGCAGAAATCGTTTATGGTGAGATTGATCGCAACAAGCTTTTTGTTGGTACAGCAGAAGAGGATTCTCGTTCACTCATGAACATCACATTCGTTCTTAAGCCAGAGTATCAGGAGTTGCAGGATGAGTTTATGGCATTCGCTACTTCTAAGGGTATGGTAGGTGTTAAGGGTCATCGTGACGTTGGTGGCTTCCGCGCTTCTTGCTACAATGCAATGTCTATCGAAGGCTGTCAGGCTCTCGTTGCTTGCATGAAGGAATTTGAGGCTCAGCACTAAATTTCAATTTTCAATGTTCAATTTTCAATAAATAAAAGAAAGTGGCAAAAGTTTTAATTGCAACAGAGAAGCCATTCGCTGCTCCTGCTGTTGCTGGAATAAAAGAGATTATTGAGAAGGCTGGTTTCGAACTTGCTCTTCTGGAGAAATATACAGAGAAGGCACAGCTCCTTGCTGCCGTTGCCGACGTTGATGCTATTATCATCCGTTCTGACAAGATTGATGCAGAGGTAATGGATGCTGCAAAGAATCTTAAGATTGTCGTTCGTGCCGGCGCAGGTTATGACAACGTTGACCTCGCAGCAGCTACAGCACACAATGTAGTTGTCATGAATACCCCAGGTCAGAATGCTAATGCAGTGGCTGAGTTGGTACTTGGACTTCTCGTATATTGTGTTCGTAACTTCTATAATGGCAAGTCTGGTTCTGAGCTGATGGGCAAGAAGCTTGGCATCCTTGCTTTTGGTAATGTAGGCCGCAACGTAGCCCGTATAGCAAAAGGCTTCGGTATGGACGTTTATGCATACGATGCTTACTGCCCTGCTGACGTTATTGAGGCTGCCGGCGTAAAGGCTTGCGCTTCACAGGCAGAACTCTTCAAGGAGGCTGACATCGTTTCCCTCCACATCCCTGCAACAGCAGAGACAAAGCAGAGCATCAACTACGACCTCTGCTCTACGATGAAGAAGGGTGCCATCCTCATCAACAGTGCTCGTAAGGAAGTTATCGACGAGGCTGGTCTGCTCAAGCTCATGGCAGAGCGTGAGGACCTGAAGTATATCACAGACATCATGCCAGATGCTGATGC
>CAMNHS010000013.1 GCA_946539635.1 uncultured Prevotellaceae bacterium | reverse complement strand
ACATCAGTGGTGAATCCGTGCTTATATGGTGTATATGCAAATAATTCTTTATCCATTGACTTCTTTACATAGTCGTGTTTTAACTCTTTCAACCTGCTGATATATGTTTTGGGCATCAGTATGCAGGAATTTTCCCTCCCAATACAATATCTTTCCTTCTATCATTGTCATCTTTACATTCTGTTTAGAGCCGGAATAGACAATGTTTTTCTCTATATTGTTTATTGGCTGCATATTGGGTTGCTGCAGGTCTATCATTATGATGTCTGCTTTTTGGCCTACCGATAATGTATCACAATTTTTCAGGTGCATAGCTCTTGCACCATTTACGGTTGCCATTTTCAGAACATCTCTGGCATCAATAACAGCAGCATCGTTTTCGCGTAGTTTTGCTAATCCGGTAACTAAAAACATCTCCCTGAAAAAGTCGAGGCAATTATTGGAAGCAGGTCCGTCAGTGCCTATGGCAATAGGAATGCCGAGTTCCATGTACTTTTTTATAGGAGCAATGCCACTGGCAAGTTTTGTATTGGATCCAGGATTGGTTACAACATATAGTCCCTGTTTCTTCATGACGTCGAAATCCTCTTCACTCATGTGAACACCATGATAAATTCCACCACCATAGTTGAACATCCCTAAGCTATCCAAGAATTTTACAGGTGTCATACCATATCGTTGCAGACATCCTTCTACTTCCTGCTGCGTTTCACAGGCATGAACATAACAAGGACTTTTCTTTTCGTTTACTTGGGCTGCTATTGCTTTAAGATTTTCTATATTTGTGGTATATTCTGCATGAAATCCCAAAATATATGACTGTAGAGAGTCTGGCTGATTAATTATATCATACAGGCGACTCATCTCACGAATATCTTTAGAGAAGTCGTTTGCTCCACTTGTCTGTACGCAGCGGAATCCCATATCGTCCATGGCTTTGGCAACAGCTTCCTGTTCCATATACATATCAAAACAGGCGGTAATACCGCTGGTGAGATATTCTAACACAGATAATTGTGACATCCAATATATGTCATCTGCCGTCATGAGTGCTTCTACAGGGAAAATGCTTTTTGTAAGCCATTCATTAAGTGGCAAATCATCAGCAAGAGAACGCAGACCACTCATACCAGAATGAGCATGAGCATTCTTAAATCCTGGCATCAAAAGGTTTGCATGGCAATCTATTTCTTTGTCATACTGACCAGTAATAGAATCAGTGCCAACGGCAATGATTTTCCCGTCCTCAACAACAATTTCTCCCATAAAGATATTGTCATCTTTGGGGGACATCGTCAGAATGCGTGCATTGTATAATCTTATTCTCATAGGGCTTATTATAGGCTGCAAAGGTACAATTAAGTTGTGGAAAATGCAAGAAAAAGGGGAAAAAAATTGCATGTTTAGAATAAATTTACTAATTTTGCGGCATGAAAAAATTTTTGTTATTAATTGGTTGTGCTATTGCTATCTCGTCTTTGGCACAAAAAACGACTACTCTTGGTGAAGATTCTCCATTGCGCAAATTGGCCATTGCACAAATGGCAATCTCAAATCTTTATGTAGATACTGTTGACAATAAGAAACTTACGGAGGATGCTATTCGTGGTATGTTAGAGAAGTTGGATCCTCATTCTTCGTATTTCACACCAAAGGAGGTAAAGTCTTTTAATGAGCCTTTACAGGGGGGATTTGAAGGTGTTGGTGTACAGTTCAATGTTCTCGAGGATACTTTGCTTGTAGTACAAACCATAAACGATGGACCTTCCGAGAAGGCGGGTATTATTGCAGGCGATCGTTTTGTTTCTGTAAATGATACAGCAATTGCAGGAGTGAAAATGTCTAAGGAGGAAATTATGAGACGACTCCGTGGACCAAAAGGAACAAAGGTGAAGATCGGCGTTAAGCGTACAGGCATTAAGGATATTCTTTCTTTTGTTGTAGTTCGTGACAAAATACCTCTTAATACGGTGGAAGCTTCTTATATGATTCGTCCTGGGGTAGGGTATATCCGCTTATCTTCTTTTGGAGCAACTACACCAACAGAAGTGATAGATGCTATTAAAAAGATGCAAGGTGCTGGCATGCAAAACCTTATTCTTGACTTGCAAGATAATGGTGGCGGATATCTTCAGGCTGCAGTTCAGGTGCTCAACGAATTGTTAGAGCAACATGACCTCCTTGTGTATACAGAAGGAAGAACTACGAGGCGGCAGGAATATAGGGCTCGTGGTAATGGTATCTTCCGTCAAGGAAAAGTCATAGTTCTCGTTAATGAATTTACTGCTTCAGCTGCGGAAATCGTTTCAGGAGCTATACAAGATCAGGACAGAGGCACCATTATAGGGCGTCGCACCTTTGGTAAGGGATTGGTACAGAGACCGGTAGATCTTCCTGATGGAAGTATGATACGTCTTACAGTAGCCCATTACTATACCCCTTCTGGACGTTGTATCCAAAAGCCTTATGTGAAAGGAGACAAAAAAGACTATTATATGGATGTGGAGAAGCGTTATAAGCATGGAGAATTAACTAACGCAGATTCAATCCATTTCGCTGATTCTCTAAAGTTTGAGACTTTAAAGAAACATCGTATAGTTTATGGTGGTGGAGGAGTAATGCCAGATATTTTTGTACCATTGGATACAACTATATATACTAAGTATCATCGTGAACTGGCTGCAAAGTCTGTCATTATAAATGTAAATTTGCGTTTTGCCGAAAAGAATCGTAAGGCTCTTATAAAAAAATATGGTAAGGAGGGTATTACAGAAAATGGAGAAAAGAGTGAAGGCTTTATAGCTTTTGAACAGAATTATGAAGTGCCGCAGTCTTTTATTAACGACATTTTTGCGGAAGGAGAGAAACAGGGTGTTAAACCTAAAGATGATGCTGAAAAAGAGCAGACGACAAAGACTTTGCGTAGAAACCTTAAAGCACTCATAGCCCGAGACTTATGGTCTATCAATGAATACTTCCGCATATATAACGAAGATAATGAGATAGTAAAGTGCGCGTTGAAAAAAATTGACGAAAATTAATTTTGTGCACAAAGTATGGGGGTTTGTGCAGAGTAGGATGAAATTTTCTCAAAAATATTTGTATATGTCGTAGAAAAAAAGTACCTTTGCACCCGAATAAATAAAAAATGTCTCTTTTTTAAAAAGAAGAGAATCATAAGATTAGACAATCCATTTATAAACTTAAAATTAAAAATTATGTCTGAAATTGAATCTAAAGTAGTAAGCATTATCGTTGACAAACTTGGTGTTGACGCAGCTGAGGTAAAGCCAGAAGCAAGTTTTACAAATGACTTGGGTGCTGACTCTCTTGACACTGTAGAACTCATTATGGAGCTTGAGAAAGAATTTGGTGTAACAATTCCTGATTCTGACGCTGAAAAGATCCAGACTGTAGGCGACGCTATTGCTTACATCGAGAACGCTGGCAAGTAAAAACCTATTTGCTCAGCAAAATTATACACGGGTGATGGTAGGAGAGAGTACTCCAACCATCACCTTATTTTATTTTAAAAGATAAAGTATGGAATTAAAAAGAGTTGTTGTAACAGGTCTTGGTGCCGTTACCCCCCTTGGTCTTACGGCAGAAGAAACATGGAAAAACATGCTTGCGGGTGTTAGTGGTGCTGACACTATCAAGCAGTTTGATGCTTCACGTTATAAGACTACATTTGCCTGTGAGGTAAAAGACTTTGACCCTTCCGTATGGATTGACCGAAAAGAAGTGCGTAAAATGGACAAGTTTTGCCAGTTTGCGATGGCTTCTGCTGCAATGGCTATAGAAGATTCTGCCATGAACCTTGATACTGTTGACAAAGACAGAATAGGAGTTATCTTCGGTGTAGGTATTGGTGGACTGCGTACCATGCAGGAAGAGTTGGAATATTATACAGAACATAGGGATACACCAAAGTTCGGACCTTTCTTTATCCCTAAGATGATTGGTGACATTGCTCCTGGCCAGATTTCTATAAAATATGGCTTCCATGGACCTAACTATGCTACTACTAGTGCCTGTGCTTCTTCATCAAATGCATTGGCTGATGCTTTCAATCTCATTCGTCTTGGCAAGGCAAATGTTATTGTGAGTGGTGGTGCTGAGGCAGTGATTACTGATCCTGGACTTGGTGGTTTCTGTTCTATGCATGCTGTTTCTACAAGAAATGATGAGCCACAGAAGGCTAGCCGTCCATTCTCTGCAAGCCGTGATGGTTTCGTGATGGGTGAAGGTGCTTCTTGTCTTATCCTTGAGGAATTAGAGCATGCCAAGGCTCGTGGTGCAAAGATATATTGTGAGATGGTTGGTGCAGGGTTGAGTGCTGATGCATACCATATCACAGCATCTCATCCAGAGGGACTGGGCGCAAAGTTGGTAATGTCAGAGGCTTTAAAGGATGCTGAAATGAAACCAGAAGATATTGATTATATCAATGTTCATGGTACATCTACACCTGTAGGTGATATTTCTGAAGCAAAAGCTATCAAGGATCTCTTTGGTGAATGGGCTTATAAACTGAATATTTCATCAACAAAATCTATGACAGGACACTTGCTTGGTGCAGCTGGTGCTATAGAGGCAATGGCATGCGTTAAGGCGGTTCAAGAGGATATCGTACCTCCTACGATAAATCATGAGGATGGTGATGAGGATCCAGAAATAGACTATAAGATGAACTTCACATTCAATAAGGCACAGAAGCGTACTGTACGTGCAGCCCTCAGCAATACCTTTGGTTTTGGAGGACATAATGCCTGTGTGATATTCAAGAAGTATGCTGGCTAAAATAATCAATAGCATAAAGTTCCTTTTTTTGCCTCGCAAGGAAAAGGAACTTTATGCTGCTTTATATAACATACTTGGTGTTTGGCCAAGAAAGATACAATATTATAAGGTAGCCTTAATGCACAAGAGTCTGGGCCATCGTGATATCAACCCTAAGACAAAGCGTCTTGGAAAGCGTGTTAGCAATGAGCGGTTGGAATTCTTAGGTGATGCAATACTTGATGCAGTAGTCGGAGACCTTGTATATAGACGTTATACGGGAAAGCCTGAAGGTTTTCTTACCAATACACGATCAAAACTGGTACAGCGCGAAACCCTTGGACGCTTGGCACAGCAGATGGGAATCACAAGACTCATTATGGCAAGTGGACGTTCCATACAACATAACAGCTATATTGGAGGAAATGCCTTTGAGGCTCTTGTTGGAGCTCTTTACCTTGATCGTGGATATGATGCTTGCATGACATTTTGGAACAAACGTGTTATGGGAGAATATCTTAATGCCGACAAGATTGCTTATAAAGAGATGAACTTCAAGTCTAAGTTACTTGAATGGTCTCAGAAGAATAAGGTGCAGTTAGAGTATAGAATGGTTTCTCAGTCTCAGGACGAGAATGGATCGCCAATATTTGTTTACGCTGTAGTGCTCAATGGTGTTGTCTGCCTCGATGGTGAGGGATATTCCAAGAAGGAGGCTCAGCAGGTGGCAAGTGAAAAGACAATAAACAAGTTGAGAGCAGACAAGGCTTTTGTTGATAAGATTATCATCGTGCAGTCTGAACAACAAGAAGGAGAAGCGCATAAAGAAGCAGCAATAGAGTCGGAATCATCTTTTAATGTAACTGCCACAGAGCAAGCAATAGACGAATTGTCTCTTGATGATTTGTCAGCGCGAGAATTAAGTCGTGAAGAAATAATAGCAGCAGCTGAGGCGGCTGCATATTCTGAAAAAGAAGCAATATAATTTAAGTCAAATATGAAAATAGCATTAATAGGGTATGGTAAGATGGGCAAGATGATAGAGCAGATAGTTCTTTCTCGAGGCCATGAGATAGTTAGTATTA
Organism: uncultured Prevotellaceae bacterium; assembly: GCA_946539635.1. GTDB lineage: Bacteria > Bacteroidota > Bacteroidia > Bacteroidales > Bacteroidaceae > Prevotella. The sequence continues at coordinate 12,365 of CAMNHS010000013.1, read as the reverse complement.
TAGATATTGACAACCAACAGGATTTTGAAAGTCCTGCTTTCGCTTCCGCTGATGTAGCAATAGAATTCACAAATCCTGCTGTTGCTTATGGCAATTACCTGAAAGCTTGGGCTGCAGGGGTAAAGGTAGTAAGTGGAACAACAGCATGGCTTAAGGATCATGGTGATGATGTTCGAAAGGCATGTTCTGAGGGCGGAAAGACATTGTTCTGGGCAAGTAATTTCAGTGTTGGAGTAGCCATTTTCTCTGCTGTAAACAAGTATTTGGCAAAAATAATGAATGGTTTCCCTCAGTATGATGTTAATATGGTTGAGACACACCATGTTCATAAGTTGGATGCCCCCTCTGGTACTGCTATAACTCTTGCGGAACAAATTGTAGAGCGCCTTGATCGCAAGAAGAGGTGGGCTCTACATGAGACATCGCAGGATGTCCTCCGCATTGATGATATACGACGTGGAGAGGTTCCTGGAATACATAGCATCAGCTATGACTCACCTGCTGATGTCATCACCATAACACATGATGCACATTCTCGCCAAGGTTTTGCTCTCGGAGCTGTTCTTGCTGCGGAATATACTGCAGAACACACAGGACTGCTTACTATTGATGATATGTTCAAATTCTAATCAATGAAAGTAAAGACTAAAGTAAATATGAAGCTGCAATGGACGAAATTCGTAGTAGTCCTTGTGCTTTATCTTTTGTTTCTGTGGTGGCTGAAGAGTCTTTTGGGACTCATCGTTATACCATTTATATATGATGCGTATATAAGTAAGAAAATAAGATGGGATTGGTGGAAAGACCTTGATAACCCTATGCGAATGATAATGTCATGGGTGGATGCTATCGTCTTTGCTCTTGTAGCTGTATATTTCATCAACCTGTTTTTCTTCCAGAACTATGTCATCCCTTCCAGTTCTCTTGAGAAGTCGTTGTTGACAGGAGACTATCTGTTTGTATCAAAGGTTAGCTATGGTCCTCGTATTCCACAGACTCCGTTGACAATGCCTTTGACACAACATACATTGCCTGTCGGTGAGATAAAAAGTTATATAGAGTGGCCTCAATGGGACTATCGTCGTGCTCCTGGCTTTGGAAAGGTACAACTTAATGATATTGTAGTATTTAATTATCCAGCAGGAGATACCGTTGTTTCAGAACCACGTTGGCAGCCGAATGATTACTACCAGATGGTTTATGCCTACGGTCAGCAGATTCTTCACGAGAGTGGGGTAGAGGCTAACTTAGATTCTCTGTCACCAATGCTTTTACGTCAGTACTATCATATGGCGTATGCTGCAGGAAGACAATATATTCTGAATAATCCGAATGAATATGGTAAACTTATAGCCCGTCCAGCAGACCGTCGTGAGAACTATGTAAAACGATGTGTAGGACTTCCAGGACAAACTCTTCAGATAAAGAATCGTATTGTATATTTGGATGGAAAACCTAATAAGGAGCCAGATAATGTACAATATACATATTATATTAAGTTGAAGGAGATGATACCAGAGGACCTTATAAAGGAACTTGGTATTTCTCAGGAAGACTTGGTGCAACTTAATCAACAGGGGTGTATGCCTTTGACACAAATGGCATACAAAAAGCTTAAGGCTCGAAAAGATATTGTAGCATCAATACGTATCAATAATGATAGAATTGTTGGTGACATATATCCTCTTAATGCACGATATGGATGGACTCGTGATAATTACGGACCTGTTTGGATACCTCAGAAGGGTAAATCTGTTAAGTTGACACTTGAGAACCTCCCTATCTATGAGCGTCCTATTCGTGTTTATGAAGGCAATGATCTTCAGGTAACTGAGGATGGAAAGATTCTCATCAATGGCAGTGAGGCGAAAGAATATACTTTCAAGATGGACTACTACTGGATGCAGGGCGATAATCGTCATAATTCTGCTGACTCTCGTTATTGGGGTTTCGTTCCTGAAGACCATATAGTAGGTAAGCCAATCCTTATTTGGTGGTCCAGCGACCCTGATAGAACAGGTTTTGAAGGAATTCGATGGAATCGCCTATTCCACTTCGTTGATAACATAAAATAAGAATATAATAACCTAATTATCTGTTAAACAAAAGCGAATCGTTATGAAAAGATTACTACTAACTATGTTCGCGTTTGCATCAATGTTGACGTGGACAGTTGCGCAGACAGATGTAACAAAGTATTTTTTGACGAATTATGCCTTTGACAGCAGTTATGATTATAAGGCTGGTCAAACAACGTCTGTGGCACAGGAAATCCTTGAAATCCCTGGTTGGACTCAAGGTTTTACCATTGATTACACTATTACTGGTATCTACGAATTTGGCTTTGCTGGACAGTTTAATGGAGGAACAGTTCCTTCTGTTGGCTATGATGGTGAAGCAGGTGGAGGTTTGGCTCTCTCTACAGGTTGGACACAGGACTTTTATTATACCCAGACAGTAACATTGCCTGCAGGAAGTTATACCCTTACAGTCCCAACCTACAACGGCTTTACTGCAACAGCTGGTAAGTCAATGCTTGCTTGGATTCCTAATTCTGGAACAACAATAAGTTCTTCTGTTTCCAGTTATCCAAGCAAAGTTTGGACAGTAGATAAGATATCGTTTACTCTCGATGCTAAAACGACAGGAAATATTCGTATTGGATATAGAGCAGGAGATGGTGGTTCTGCTAATAGTGCAAACCTTGTCATTGATTACCTAAAGCTTACATCCACAGATATTGATCTAATTGCAGAATTGAAAGCTCAGTTGCTAGATGTTATTTCTTCTGCAAATCAATACTATGGTGATGGTAGTGGTAACAATGCTTCTGTTCTGAAACTTGCTATTGATGTGGCTCAGCAGGTTTATGATAATGCGTCAGCTACTCCGGATGAGGTATTTGGTCAAAAGGATATTCTTGCAAAGGCAATAGCAAAATATCGTGAGGAAAATATCTCGCCAGAGAATCCTTATGAGGTATTCTATATTACAAACCCCAGCTTCGAGGATAATACCAATGGCTGGACAGTTAGCAATATACAGACTCAGGGTAATTCAGAATTCTCAAAGAAGAAAGGAAAGATTTATGTAGAAAAATGGGTTGAGAAGCCAGGCGCAGCTGGTGATGCTTCTGTTTCACAACAGGTAAGTCTTCCGAATGGTATATATCGCCTTACAGTTGGAGCTCAGAACTTAAGTCAGGCCTCTCTGTCAACACAAAATACAGGTATGTTTGTTTTTGCAGGTGATAAGCAGACTCCAATATACACTCCAGATGACTATAGTGTTGACTTTACTGTTATTACTGGTACAGCAAATATTGGTGTTAGAGCTGAAGGTGCCACAGGAAACTGGTTAGCTTTTGATAACTTCCGTATCTATCAGATAGGATATGTTGATGATAGTGCTCTTATAGAGGAACTTTCTCGTATTGTGACAAATGCAGAAGGTCTGCTATCAAGCATGATGAGTGCTTCTGCCAAGAATGGCCTGAATAATGCTATCAGTTCTGCAAAGGAAATAACCTCAAAGACAAAACCATATGATGCAAATGTTACCATTCTGCTGCAAAATGCGATTGAAGTTGCAGAAGCCAGTATAGCAGATTATCAAGCTCTGTCTGATAAGATAGCAAAGTCTCAACAGACTTATGATGAAAGCAAGAATGGAGCAGTAGAATTTAAAGCTGTTATTGATGAGGCTATACTTTTAAGCCAGAATGATCAGGCTTCTTCTGCAGAACTTGCTGCAGAAATTGTGAAACTGGATAATGCAGAACTGGCATTCAATATTGCGAATGCTACAGAAGGAACAGGTGTGGCTCCTGCGGTAACATATACTAATCCTGATTTCGTTGGAGGTGCTACTAAGGCTATGCTGAGAGCTACTTTTGTTGGCAGCAATATTCTTGAAAGAGGTGTCTGCTGGAGTACAAATCGTAATCCTGTTGTTACAGATAATCGTTCTACAAAGACTTGGAGCCTTAATGGTTACATCCTTGTGGCAGAGGGGCTTACTCCTGCCACAGTATATTACATGCGCCCGTACATTATGAATAATACATACCAGGTGGCTTATGGTGATGAAGTTAAGGTTGTTACCCATCCTGCTGGTAATTGTACTTGGTCTTGGGACGAAGCAGGTCCTGATGCTGCAACAAATGACAGATGTCGTACAGCTATAAAGCAGACAATTGACTATTTCAACGAATGGACAGGAATTATGGGCTTCCATCTTAGTGGACACTATGTACCAGGAGCAGGCTCAGGTGGTGGTACTGCTGACTGTAGTTATGGAGGCTGGATGCGTATTTCCCAAAATGTGGCCAATCAGGCAATAGGAACAGTTCTGCATGAAACAGGACACGGAGTAGGAGTGGGTACTCAGGAGCGTTATTGGGATAAAAATGTACACTCTTGGTATTGGTATGGAAGAGAAGCCAACAAGATATACCACTTCCTTGAGAATGAATATACAAAGGTAGATTATGCTGATGGTAACAAGGTTTGGGTAGGTGATGGAACCCATGCTTGGGGACAAAATGCTACTTATGACTGGCTTATCAATGGTGCAGATAAGGATAGGCATAGCGAACTTCAGTATGCAGGTGGTTCAGCTTTGCTTTATGGAATGTTTATTGATGGTCTTGACCCAACGTCTTCAAGCTATAATACTACACAACATAATGGCATAGCTGGATATACCTTCAACTTCGATGAAAACAAGAAGTATTATATTATGTGTAAGGATGTAGAAGGCGGTTTAGGTACCAGCTTAATGTGTATGTACAAAAACTCTATCTTCTATTCTCTTGGATGGAAGGATGTGCTTTCTGCTGATGCTACATGGGTAGGCGATTCTGCTGCTTGGTACATAGAATATCTTCCAAAGCAAGGATATTATCGCTTCAAGAATGTGAAGTATGAACGTTATCTTACTAATCAGTCAAGTAGTGCAACAGCTTCTTCGATGTCAACTGGAACTTCTCCTGCATCAAAGCCTGATGACTATAATTTCCAATTGATGCCAGATCGTCGTGATGTTACTTATTCTACCTCGAAAGGCGAGATTAAGACTCATGGATATTGGTTCACATGGGCTCCTTCATTAGGAAACTTCAAGGCTATGAGCATTGCTGCTCCTGCTACTGGAAAGGAATATGGTACATTCCCTATTGCCACCTTCGATTATGCTGATAGTGCTACAAAGCAGATGTTTATTATCATCAGCGAAGACGAGTTGCCTTTATGGAAGGAACTGAATAATGTTACTGGTATAAAGGAGGCAAGTGGCAATATTCAGGAGAAAGCTCAAGAGGGTAAATATCTGGAGGATGGTAAGATAGTTATCCATAAATATGGAAAGAAGTACAGTCCTTCTGGACAGGAGATAAAGTAAAATATAATAGGATATAAAATAAGGCGGCTCAATTTTGAGTCGCCTTATTGTTGTGCTTCCATAGGATTTTAATCTATCCTCTGACCTTGTAGGTTATATCGTTTGCCTTCCTTGTAGATAACAATCTTTCCGTTCTCTACAAACTTGCCAGCCTTCAGGTTGCTTTGTACCTCAGGAGCTTTGAACTCCTTGATTCCTGTTGGGTTCTCTGTCTTTGCTACCAGAGCCTGGATATCGCTGCTTCCCATAGCCTTGTTGTAAACTCTCAAATCACTGAGGTAACATGCTGCAGAGCCCCACCAAGAGCCAGCGCCAAGATACATATATGGGTAAGAATCGATGTTTGCTATCATTCCAGCATAGTCAAAGTCTTTTTCTGCTCCTCCTGTGCCTGATGCCCATATCTTTGCAGAATGAGGATAACCATTTACATAGAACTGTACTCCTGCTGATGTAGCAGTCATAGTAACCATAGACCATTCGTTTACTGGAATATCATAATATGTTACAGTATCTGTTTTATTGATGTCAAACCATCCTGCTGCACCATTGTAGCCAATGTATGTATTGTTGGTAAGGTAGAATCTGCCTCCTGTAGCAGAAGGCTTGTCGCCTTCGAAGAATGAGAAGAAAGTACCCCAGGCACTTCTTGATATTGGCTTAACCCAGAAGTTTACTGTAAATCCTTCAGCGGAAGAGTTATAGAGTGGGTTAGGCATTTTGACATAGCTGACAGCTGATGTTGATGAACCAGAGTTCTGCTTTATCACATTACCTCTTTCAGTATCATTGTAAACACTTGGCTTTGCAACAACACCACTATTGAGTGCAGTCATCTGTTCTGCTGGGTTGTACTCGTTAGTGTTGTCAAGAGCATTGAGAGCATAATGTGCAACAGCACCACTTTCTGCGTCTCCGGCTTTTACATTCAGGTATTGAGCCGAGAAGGTAGAGTATCTATAGTAATAGTCTCCACAAGAGATGGTGTAAGGAGTTATAGCTACCTTTGTGTCTGTTGCCTGTGGAATAATCTTGCCGTCATTGGTAACTACATCAGTATTCTTTGAGGTGAAGGTAAGAGTTGCGTTCTCCTTCATTTCTGGAGCACTTGTTGTAACATCCATTGTTCCTCCGACCTTTGTTCCTACATAAGAAGAAACAGCAGTATAGTTAGATGCTATAGCACTTTGAGCCTCTTCTTTATACAACCATGCTGGCACACCACCATTTGATACTGTTGTGATGGAAATGGCATTCTTGCATCCGCCATTGATTCCCTGCTGGCAAACAACACCATAGTATGTCACACCTCCGATGATGAGCCTGATATATGATGTTCCGTCTTGTGTATAAGCCCAGGTACCAGTCTTTTCGCCTGTTATCTTTCCGTCAGCAGTAAGTGTTACAGGTATTTGCAGAGTCTCATCCATCTTTGTGCTGTTCACTCTGTAAGGATGTATCATGAGGTGATAATCTCCTGCCAGCTGTTCAGCATTGAAAGGCTGTGTCGTCTCAATATCATTCTGTGTTGTTGTGCTGATGCCTGCAACAGAGTTCTCTGCTCCTGTATAGCGGAATGGGCTTGTTACGAGCCAACCTTTTTCGTTGACATACAGGCGATGAACACGCACTTGGTGGCCTGCTGTTCCGTCGTGGAACTTTGTGTGGAATACTACATAAGCCTCTCCGTCTGCACCTACTATTGCCGAGTTGTGACCCTGAGCTGTTTCGCCTACTGTCATGTTGCCCCATTCGTTGTAGGCACCAATGAGTTTCATTCCTCTGTTGTCAGTAGCTTTCGAACCATAGTTCATTGCGTATGATGTGTAGGTAGCAAGGTTGTTGTTGCCATCCCTGAAAGGTCCTGTAGGGCTGGTAGAGCGGAATATTCGCATCTCATAACCACCATCAGGAGCAAATCCACCATAACTCATGAAGAGATAGTAATAGTCTCCAATGTGTCTGATATATGGACCCTCGCCTGAAACATAGTATCCGCCTGCAATCTTCTTGCCGAAGTATGCATCATCACCAGTATTTGGGCTTGTTCCTGTTCCGCCATATGAAACAGTATAATCCCTGAGGCCTGTGTTCTTGTCCAGTTTCAAGGAATATATACCTCCTGACCAAGAGCCATAGACAAGCCACAGCTCACCATCTTCGTCATAGAAGACATTTGGGTCGATACAGTTAGGATAGTATGTGCCCCAGCTCTTGCCTACATTATATCTTGCTGGCAAAGAACTTAGTGTTCCCAATACCAGTTCCAGGTCGGTATCCTTGTAATTTACCTTCTTTCCGCTATATGACTGGTTGTTGAAACCACTAAAGACGATAGGAGCCTCATATGTAAAAGGTCCCACAGGGCTGTTGCCAGTCATAAGGATAATGACAGAAGCCCAGTTGTCGCCATTCAGCGAAAGGTAGAAGCACCATTTTCCCAATGCCTTGTTATAAATAACATCTGGTGCCCACATATCTCCCTTTATCCATGCAGAGTCATTGGCTGCATATATTGAGCAGAAGTGTCCTGCATCATAACTTCTCAAGGTGCCTGTGCTGCCGTTGGCAAGCTTTACCTCGTGTGTTGGGTTTGACTTGAAGGCCTCCCAGAATGGTTTGTTGAAGAGTTTGCTGCCGTCCTGATAGTTTTCCCACCAATTAGGCATTATTACCCATTTTCCGTTGTCAACGCTTTGCCAGTCAACAAGGTCCTTACTCTTGCCAAGTCCCATGTGAGAGCCGACAATATAGTAATACTTATCACTCTCGTTATATACAATTGAAGGGTCGTGAATGCTGACCTCCTGCTGACTCTTGGCTGCATTCAATGCCTCTAAGTCTGCTTTCTTCAGAGCTGTTTGTGCTGATGCCCCAACTGAGCACAGACACATCATAGCGATTAAGATTTTCTTCATTCCTAATTATTTTTCGTTTATAGTTAGTTTGCCACAAAAGTAGTCTTTTTTTCAAGAATGCGCAAGCATATACGCGAAAAACCGCCTTTTTTTGAAAAATTTTAACGTTACAACTTTTTTTTCTATCTAAGGAAAAAAATATTTTCCCCGAGGAGAAAAATTATTTTCACTTAGGGGAATTTTATGTTCAAGGGCCTGAAACACCTGTCCAAGGGCTGTGTACAGTAGTTCAAGGGCCTTAAACATAAGTTCAAGGGCCTTGAACATAAAATCTCCCGAGAGGTAAATAAAAAAATATGGTATTGAAAATAAAAATCTCCCGTGGGGTAAACCTTTTTACATCTTGTGTAAGAAAGTACAAGAGAGTGCCGAAAAAAGGGGAGTTATGTAATTACAGAGAAAATATTTGGTATTTCAGGTAATGCTTTGCTATGTGAAAATTGCAATTTCGGGGGTGAAATGTTAAAATTTAAGATGTTAGGAGAAATTTTTACAAATTTTTCTTGCGTGAATCTTAGGAAATAAGTATATTTGTGCGCTGATTGATAGAAATCAACAATCCAAAATTTTATAACTAACTTTATTTACTAACATTTAAAAAAAACAAGACTATGAAGAAAAATCTATTTCTTTTAGTTGTAGGACTTCTGTCAAGTGTGATGTCCTTCGCGCAGCCTGAAGGTTGGGTGGATCCGGCCACTTCGCTTGTGAAGACATCTACAATCATTGCAGATGGTTCTACAGTTTACTACCTCAAGAATGAGGCAGTAGAAAATTGGTTCATCGCAAGTAACAGTTGGGGAACAGAGGCTTGTGTTTCAGCCAAAGATCTTACTGAAACTGAAACTCCTTATGGTTATAAGATCCGTTTCAAGGATACGACAACCCATGAGGGCTTCTATCAAATGGAAGACGCGAAAGAGAATTCGTTTAAGTATTTCTTCGACAATAATGGAAGTATTTACACGGATTACAACAATCAGGGCATTGACAAGACTTATTGGAAGTTTACCTTTGATGCAGACAAGAACTTTACATTCGTGTCTTACATGAATCAAGACAAGAAGGTAGGACTTGTATCTAATGATGGTGTAGATCCTGCAACTGGTTCTAAAGGTGACTACACTATTAACAATGCAGGTACAGAGGTCGCTACCACATGGTCTCTGTGGTCATTGGGTGCTCCTGAGGCTGTAGCAGAATGGAATGCAGGCAATGCTTTGTGGAATAGAATGCAGGAGATTTTTGATGAGTCAAAGGAGGCTTTTGATGTATCTCCTTACGCTGAGCAGATTGGTGAGCAGTTGGGTACTCTTGAGAATGCAGAGCGTCTGAAATCAGTCTTGGCTCAGTTGAATTCTGATTATACTGCTTGGCAACTTGAACATGCAACTCCAGAAAATCCAGCTGATGTTACAGAATTGTATATTGTCAACCCAGACTTTGAAACTGGTAACACAAACGGATGGACATACGAGACATCAAATGATCATGGTGCAAAGTCAACAACAAATGATACTTACAAGATGACTGGTTCAAGTGGTGCATACCTCTTCAATATCTGGTCTGCTGGTAATGAAGTGTCTCAGACATCAAAACCAATTCCTGTAGGTGTTTATAAGTTGACAGCTGTTATGGCAACAGATGCTGGTCATGATCTGGTTCTTACAGCAGGTGAAAAGACTGCTTCTAAGCCATCTGTAGAAAAAGGTACAGGTGTACTTGTTGAACTTCCTTTAATTATTGACGCAGAAAATGAGGGATTGAAGATTGCTGCTGTAACTGCAGACAACTACTGGTATAAGGTTGATAACTTCAAGTTGTACTATACTGGTACTTCAGCTGAGTCATATGCAGCTACATTTAATGAAACATACGAAGGTAAGGCATCTTACATGTATCAGCAAGGTTTGGCAAGATTGGTTAATGCTATAAAAACCGCAGAAGGTGAAGATGCTATCAAGGCTGCTTACAAGGCTGCTAAGGATTATGAAGATGGTGATGTAGCGGAGAACGTTGCTGCTTGGGCAAAGTATGAGCAACTCTGTGCTGATGCTGTTGTTCTGGCAAATGACCCAGATTTCAAGGACTTCGCTACAGAGTTGGCTGCTATGGTTCAGTTGAAGTACACAATTTCAAATACTGAAGACGATCCAAGCACAGCAGACCTGAATGCCGACTATGACAAGATTCTCAATGAAATGAATAGGGTGAAGTCTCAGATCAAGCCAGGTACTGATATCACAAAGACTTACCTGAAGAATGCTGACTTCACACATGATCTTGTAACTGATCCAACAAAGGGTTGGGTTGTTGAAGGTAACAAGACAGATGGTTGTAACTGGCGTATCAGCACAGGCGACAAGTGTGGTGAGTGCTGGAATGGTAAGGACTTTGACTTCTACCAGATTGTTGAGGATGCTCCTGTAGGTGTATATCAGATTTCTGTACAGGGCTTCACACGTGCAGGTCGTGGAGCTGCTTCTTGGAAGTACTACTTCAACGAACAGACTGGTGAACTTCTCGAGAAGCCTAACTTCGGCAACTGGACACCTAACAAGGCTAACGTCTATCTGAACGATAACACTGGTGAACTGTCTATCTCTTATGCTTACCCACATGCAAAGGAAGAAGGTTTCTTTGACAGCGGATATTATGAGGATCCTCTGGAACAGAATCAGTATCCTAACGATATGCACTCTGCTGGTCTGTCATTCGCAGCTGGTGAATATACAGTTTCTGCATTTGGTCTCGTAGCAAAGCAGGGTGACCCATTGCGCATTGGTGTCAAGGGTAACAACTATGGACTTGACAACTGGACAATCTTCGCTAACTTCAAGCTGGTTTATCAGGGATTCGATGCTGAAATCATCAGACCAGAATTCCAGAAGGCTGTTGCATCTCTCGGTGAGGCTCACGTAGGTACTGAACTCCAGGATGAACTGATAGCACTCCAGGGTGAGGCAGCAGGCATTTCTCTGTCAGACGGTAAGGCTATGTTCGATGTATTGAGTAAAATATATGCATTCAATACTAAGAAGGCTGCTTCTGAAGAAGTATTCGAAGAGCTGAACACTCAGATTAAGAACCTTCAGGATGTATATACTGAATATAAGGAAAAAGCTACAGATGCAGCTATAAAGAATGCTCAGGCATTACAGGCAAAGGCAGAAAATGCTTATGCTGCCGAGGCTGAGCCTTATCTGCCAACAGTAACTACTGAGGCTGCTCAGAAGATGCTTGAGGAGTTCGAGCCAGTTATCGCTGCTCTGAAGATACCAAAGAGTGCAGGTTCTGATGAGAATCCTGTTGACTTCACAAGCATTATCAAGAATGCTAACATGGCTTCTGCTACAGGTTGGACTGTTGAAACAGGCAATATGGCTACTGATGCTACTAACAAGATTGGTGAATTCTTCAACCAGGAGAACTACAATGTTTATCAGAAGTTCACTGGTCTGCCAGAGGGTCTCTACGAAGTAACAGTTCAGGGCTACTATCGCGCTGGTGAGATAGCACAGGATTGGCCTGCAGTAGCTGCTGGTACAGAATCTAATGCTATGCTCTATGTCATCAACGACAATAAGACTTTGATTGTCGAAGATCCAGAAACTCCTGCTGATACTCTCAACTGCCCATTGCGTCACGTTTCAGCTGAGGCTATAAACGAGGATCCAAGCATCTCTGGTACTACTACTATCACTCCGTTTGCTGAGCTCGGTGACGAAACACCTTGGTACATGCCAAACAACTTGGCTTCTGGAGCTCAATACTTCGCAGGTGAATTCTATAAGAATACTATCTACTTCTACATCTGGGGTCCAGACGATACAGTTACTCTTGGTATAAAGAAGGAAGGTCCTGCAATTACTAATGACTGGACAGCATTCTCTAACTGGAAGCTCACAGGTTATGGTAACCAGAGTGAGAAGGATACAGGTGTTCAGACACACTCTTGTGATCCTGTAACTCCTGTTATTGGTGCTATCAAGGGTGATGTTAATGGTGACGGTGAAGTTAACGTAGGTGACTTGGTATCAGTAAGTA
>CAMNHS010000012.1 GCA_946539635.1 uncultured Prevotellaceae bacterium | reverse complement strand
CCTGAAACAGAAAAGGAATAAGCATTTAAAAACAAAAGCCCCGTTAGTGAAAAACTAACGAGGCGGGATAGGTTATTTTGTTTTTGAGGATTTACTCCTTATATTTCGAGAGTTTATTCTCCCAATATTTCTTTACATCTGCCCATTTGTAATAAGGACCTTTAACAGCCTTGAGGTCAGGAACATCAGCTTCCTCTTCGTTGAGGAGGAATTTCACGAGGACATCATCAACACTGGCATTAGGAGTAGTGGGACGATAGAAAACCATCTGTATGTTACTTGCCATTGGGAAGATTTTGTAGCTGTACCACTTGTTTTTCTCCAAGTCATCGAGACTATCGTATATGGTGCCAGCGCCATTGAGGTTCATAAAGCATGCAGTGGGCATTACTACCACCTCGTGACCAAAGCGCATGTGAGCAGAGGGAACAGAAAGACGGGCATTGCTGTCCTTGAGGAGTTTTGGAAGAGAGGCATCCGTCTCTTCTATAATATTCTTTATAAGATTGCGCTGAACATATATCTGTGTTCCGCCATTCAGCATTGAAGGGCCGTATTTTACGTACCAGTCGGCATTTCTGCCAAGCCATATATTGTAAAGTTCATCATTGGTAAAGATGTCAAGCAGGGAGAAATTCTTTCTCAGTTCAAGGCTCTGCTGGTCTTGAGCCACTTTCCACAGTATTGTTTCGATGAAATCGTGTGGTTTCTCAACGTTTTCTTTCCAATAGTCTTCAGTCTTGAAAAGAGTGTTCAAAACCCGAGTAGCATCAAACTTGCTTTTTCTGAAGGCATTCAGAGCCTTCTCTGCTTCAGAGCCGCGTGGAGCCCTTTGTTTCTGGAGTTCCTTGTCATCCTGAATAATGTAATACATATCATGAGCAGAAGCATCCATCTTTATATTCAGATTTGGGTTTCTGCCCTGCAGTTCTGCCATTTCGTTTGCCATAGAGAGGATGCAGCGAATAATGGTGCTGCTCTTGGCATCAACAATATTGTCCTTTCCGAATATCTCAGGAAAGCGTTCGCTGAGTCTTCTGGCAATACCCCTATGCTGCTGGGCTCCCAGTGGTGTAAGCTCTTCTATGCGACCTTGGGCATCTTTCCTGATAGCAATACATTTCTTAAGAACATCCTCTCCCTTTTCTGTCAGCTGACCGGCATCATGAGCTGCCTGAAGTACCTTTACAGGAGTGTCATAAGCTGATTTTCCTATAAGATATCTGGAGCCGTGACGACCGTAATGGGAGAAATAGCACACTTCGTATCCCTCTGGGGTAGGGGATAGCGGTTTGGTAGGTTCTTGGTAGGCTGTATAATTGTCGCCTCCAAGATAAGGATTAACTTTTATTTCTTCACGAGCATTCTGCGCAATAGCACAAAGTGCAAAAAATAGAAGGAATAAGGAAAAAATTGTTTTTTTCATAGATATAAATGCTTATTTTTTAACAAGATGTTGACAAAAGTAATAATTTTTTTGGGAATCATGTTGTTTTTTTAATATTTTTTTGTATTTTTGCAAACAGAATTGTAAAAATCTAACATAAAAAATCAAAAATAAAAACTTATGAAAACTCTTTTGTTATTCTCGACACTTCTGTTTAGTGTTGGCGTGAATGCTGAGGAGAATTTTATTCCAGAAGAGGCTGCTCCAACTGTGGAGGAAGCCTTAGCTAACAGTGAAAGTCCTTTGGAGTATCATTCTTCCAACATGTTTGAGATCCCATCTCAGAAAGTAGTTCTTGATCCAAATCTTGCTACAGCAATAGGTAGTGAAGCAAGCAGGAAGGCAGCAGAAAACAAGTATGGTGTATATACACCACTTAAGGAATGGGAGATAACATCTATACCACTTCTTGCATTCGGTTTTATCGCCAAGGCAGATAAGAAGAACTTTCGCGCAGCTCGTAACAATTTCATACCTTCTTACAAGAATCGTATGGATGACTGGTTGCAGCATGTTCCTTTGATTGCAACAACAGCAATGAACTTTGCTGGCTATGAAGGTCGTAGTGACCATTGGCGCTATCTTGCAAGTGGTGCAATGTCTTACGGATTTATGGCTTTGTTCACAAATGTCATAAAATACTCTGCTAAGGAGATGCGTCCAGATGGTTCCACAGCAAACTCATTCCCTTCAGGACATACTGCTACAGCCTTCGTTGCTGCTACCATCATGCATAAGGAATATGGTTTGACACGCTCTCCTTGGTGGTCTGTTCTTGCTTATGGATGTGCTACAACAACAGGTATCATGCGTACCCTCAATAATCGCCACTGGATAAGTGATATATTGGTTGGTGCTGGTATTGGTGTGATTTCTACCGACTTGGGTTATATGATGGGTGACTTCATATTCAAGAAAAAACGTATCTTGAGAGAACCTCGTCAGGGTGCAGGAGATATGTGGCAGAACCCAAGTTTCTTCAGATTAGAACTGGGTATGCAGTTTACAAATAACCTGAATTTGCCGACAAATACCGATTTCCTCACATACACTAATCTGTATGACTTCGATGGTAGCGATGACTTCTATCAGGTAAATCGCAATGGTAATCCTTTCCGTATTCCTGATAATTACAATGCAAAAGAGCGTACTTACACAAACTATGGCGAGGCAGGACCTGCATATGGAGAAGGTGTATCACCAAAGATTAAAGTAGCTACAGGTACCACTGTTGGTGCAGAAGCTGCATATTTTATTAACAAGTACATAGGAGTAGGTGCTCGTGCTCGCATCACTACAGCTCCTGTTACAGCAGAAGGCTTATATTCTTATGATGACCATATGAATCGTCGTTATAACTCTTCTTCTGTATCAGATGTATGGTCTCTTGTTGACTTCAATCTTGGTGTATATGCCGCATGGCCTATCAACCCAAGACACAATCTGAACTTCAAAGCTCTCTATGGACGCCGTTTCTTTGGCTCTTTAGACCTGATGGCAGCTTATGATACACGATTTGTTAATCAGCAGACAGGCGAGTCAAGAGATGTTACTTACTATGGTGATGCAATGTACATCGACAAGACAAATAGTGACGATTTCACCGTTGGTGTTCACTATACATACTCTTTGAAGAATGGTGTTGCAGTCAGCGCTTTCTTTGACTATGATTTTGCGAAGCCGGAATTTGATGTAGAGTATAATCCTTATAACATATTTGCTAAAGATATGGCAGCTACATCATCACAATTTAAATTTAAACAACGTATTAATTCCTACACACTAGGTGCCTCAATGACGGTGCTGTTCTAAAAAAGTTAAGATTATGAAAAAGATTTCGGAAATATTGAAATATGTATCTTGCTTCGCCTTGTCATTGATGCTTATGACAAGTTGTGATAAGGAAGCAGATAAGTTGAAGATTGAGACAGAGACCCTGAGTTATTCAGGTACGTTTTATATGTCCTTGTATACTGCGGATGAGATTTCTACTGAAGAAAATATAAATATTGATATAGACACAGTACCAGGAAATATAAAAATAGATATCTCCAGTGAGGGATATGCCGTAGTAGATTTTGTTCCTGGACGTGAAATACGCTTGACGATTCCATTCTTCTATAGACTTCAAAATGCTGATGGTTCTTATGCTGAGGATAGTGAAGGAAACTATATCTACACAACAATACCTATGGACGTTTATGAGAACAGTCCGATACTCAAATTATACAATGCAGTAAATGAAGATGGTGGTGTCTCAAGCGATGAGAAAGCTGAGTTGAGAACATTGATTAGCGAGATAAAAAATGCTATAACGATAGCTCCTTTCAAAACATCAAGAATTCCATTGATAGAACAAGGTGCTTCAATTGCAAGCTACGATTTCGAACAGAATACCTTCTATAGCTCATATACTCTTGGTGATGTGGCATATTCTTATAAGAGCAATCTTGCTGAAGCAATAAAGTATGTTAAACAAAATCTACTCTCCAAGATGGCTGCAGACAAAAAAGCTACAGCAGAGGCTGCTATTCAGACGATTGAGTCTATTGCCTCATCAAATACTGGCAAGATGAGTAATGTTTGGGGTAGGCTGACGTTGCAGTATATGAACTATTACTGTGATTATGAAATGCGCATACAATCAGAGAAAGAGCGTCCTAATGAGATGCTTGTAAATATCTCCAAGGTGTTGTACGGAGAAGACAAAGATGGCAATCCAAATAAAAATCTTTGGTTCTTTATTGGATATATAGGACACATGGGAGATTCAAACTTTGATTGGGTAGAGCAAAGAGAAGAAGATTAAAAAATTGCTAAACTCACTTTGCAAAATGTCATAAAAATCGAAAGATTCTTTGCTTAGTGTTTATAAAAGTCCCTGAAATGTTTTGCATTTTGGGGATTTTTTGTACCTTTGCGCCAAATTCGCATTTTAAGGTAAATATAAAATTAAAATTATGGCAACATTAGATTTGACAAAGTATGGCATCACAGGTTCTACTGTGATTGCTCACAATCCTTCGTATGAGACTCTGTTTGCAGAGGAAACAAAGGCAGGCTTGACTGGCTATGATAAGGGTCAGAACACTGAGCTGAACGCTGTTAACGTAATGACAGGTATCTACACAGGTCGTTCTCCTAAGGATAAGTATATCGTTTGTGACGCACAGAGCAAGGACAAGGTATGGTGGACAACAGAAGAGTATAAGAACGATAACCACCCAATGTCTGAAGAGGTTTGGGCTAGCGTAAAGGATATCGCCATCAAAGAGCTCTGCAACAAGAACCTTTATGTTGTTGATGCTTTCTGTGGTGCTAACGAAGCTACTCGCCTTGCTGTTCGTTTCATTGTTGAGGTTGCTTGGCAGGCTCACTTCGTTACAAATATGTTCATTCAGCCAACAAAGGAAGAGTTGGAGAAGTTTGAACCTAACTTCGTAATCTACAACGCTTCTAAGGCAAAGGTAGAGAACTACAAGGAACTCGGCCTTAACTCTGAGACTTGTGTAGCATTCAACACTACAAGCCGTGAGCAGGTTATCATCAACACATGGTATGGTGGTGAGATGAAGAAGGGTATGTTCTCTATGCAGAACTACTACCTTCCACTTCAGGGCATCGCTTCTATGCACTGTTCTGCTAACACAGATATGGAAGGTAAGAATACTGCTATTTTCTTCGGACTCTCTGGTACTGGTAAGACAACTCTTTCTACCGATCCAAAGCGTCTCCTCATTGGTGACGATGAGCACGGATGGGATGATGAAGGCGTATTCAACCTCGAGGGTGGCTGCTATGCTAAGGTTATCAACCTCGACAAGGAGAGCGAACCAGACATCTACAACGCTATCCGTCGTGACGCTCTGCTTGAGAACGTTACTGTTGACGCTAATGGCAAGATTGACTTCGCTGACAAGAGTGTAACAGAGAATACTCGTGTATCTTATCCTATCGACCACATCGAGAAGATTGCTCAGAAGGTAAATGGTAAGAGTGCAGGTCCAGATGCTAAGAACGTTATCTTCCTTTCTGCTGACGCATTCGGTGTATTGCCTCCAGTATCTATTCTGACTCCAGAGCAGACAAAGTACTATTTCCTCTCTGGCTTCACAGCTAAACTGGCTGGTACAGAGCGTGGTATCACAGAGCCAACTCCTACTTTCTCTGCTTGCTTCGGACAGGCTTTCCTTGAGCTACACCCAACAAAGTATGCTGAGGAACTCGTTAAGAAGATGGAGAAGAGTGGTGCTAAGGCTTACCTCGTTAACACTGGTTGGAATGGTACAGGCAAGCGTATCTCTATCAAGGATACTCGTGGTATCATCGACGCAATCCTGGGTGGTGCTATCCTGAAGGCTCCTACAAAGAAGATTCCTTACTTCGATTTCGAAGTTCCAACAGAGCTTGAAGGTGTTGATACTAACATTCTTGATCCTCGTGACACATATGCTGACGCAGCAGAGTGGAACAAGAAAGCTGAAGATTTGGCTGGACGCTTCATCAAGAACTTCAAGAAGTACGAAGGTAACGAGGCTGGTAAAGCTCTGGTTGCTGCAGGTCCAAAACTCTAAAAAGTTAATTATATAACAAAGTTAATCTTCCCCGCAAGGTACTTCCTTGTGGGGGATTTTTTAGTCATGACAACAATATTTCTTTTTTTATCCATATTAGCAATAGCATTATCAAGAGGCTATCTCAAGCATCGTTTGAGTGTTTTTGCAAAGGGAGCAGGACGTGAAAATCTGTTGTTGATGATATGGATTTTTATATTGGCGGGAGCATTTGCCAATAGTGCCAAGCAGATGGGAAGCATTGAGGATATGGTTAATCTCACACTCGCCATAGTACCTTCTTCCGCTATCCTTGCGGGATTATTCCTTGGAGCAGCTATTATATCATTGACAGTAGGTACCAGTGTGGGAACAATAGTGGCAATGATGCCTATTGCTGTCGGTATTGCAAATCAGTTGCATGAGCATGTTCCCTTTGTAGCTGCTATAATAATCGGTGGAGCGTTCTTTGGTGATAACCTGTCTTTTATCTCTGATACCACCATTTGTGCAACACAATCGCAAGGTTGTAAGATGAGTGATAAATTCCGCACGAATATTCGTATCGCATTACCAGCTGCTATTATCGTCTTCATAGCATACATCTTTTTGGGAAGCGAAATCGGGTCGGAAGCAGTTATTGGAGAAATAAACTTTTGGAAGGTCTTACCTTATCTCGCAGTTCTTGTCGCTGCAATTGCTGGTATAAACGTTCTCATAGTTCTTGTATCAGGAATATTGCTGACAGGAATTGTTGGCTTAATAAATGGTGATTATACTATACTTTCTTGGTCAAGTGCTATGGGTGATGGTATAATGGGAATGGGAGAACTCATTATCATTACTATGCTCGCTGGTGGGCTGTTGGAGGTTATCCGAGCTAATGGAGGAATAAAATTCATTATGGATAAAGTTTTGCGACATGTTCACTCACAGCGTACTGCAGAGTTGTCTATAGCATTTATGGTGAGTGCTGTTGATATGCTTACTGCAAATAATACCGTTGCTATTATTTCCGTTGCAGGAATATCGAAGGATATTTCTATCAAGTATCACCTTGATAATAGGCGAGTAGCTTGTATTCTTGATACCTTTTCGTGCATAATGCAGGGAATAATACCTTATGGAGCACAAATGTTGATGGGAGCAGCCCTCGCGAGTGTGTCTTCTGTTGATATAATACCTTATTTATATTATCCATATGTTTTGGCTATCTTTGCTATAGGAAATATTATTTTTAAAAAAGCAGGTAAATAGCATATTTTTATTCGATAAAATGGTGATTTTATTAAAAATAATAGCAAAAATGTAACTTTGAAACATAAGGTAATATAAATGGTACAAAAGAGAAAGGCTAGTATATATAATCTTCGTAATTTTGCACCCAGAAAACAAAACATCGATAGGTTTGTAAGAAAATTATATTGTAATAGTTAGTTAATAGTAGTTTATTTTTATCGGTGAGGTCAGCGTTGTGAAATGGTGACCTCTTTTTTTGACTCTTATTTTAAATACCTTATATATAATATACGTAATATGAAGACTTTTCTATTAGTAATTATTTCAGCCTTCTTAAGCATCAGCAGTATTTCTGCTGAAAAGTTTGTCAATCCTGTTATTAATGCAGATGTTCCAGATCCAGACGTTATTCGTGTGGGAGATGATTTTTATATGGTAAGCACCACGATGCATCTAATGCCAGGTGCCCCTATCATGAAGTCTAAAGATCTCGTTAATTGGGAGATTGTAAGTTATGTATTCGATCGCCTTACAGATACACCAAATTATGATATGCAAGGCTGCACAGCCTATGGTAGAGGACAATGGGCAACATCTTTGCGTTATCATAATGGACATTTTTATGTGTTGTTTTCACCTAATGATAAGCCTTGGAAATCATACATTTATGAGGCAGATACAGCGGAAGGGCCTTGGCGATTGGTATCAAGACCCAAGCACTTTCATGATAACTCGCTACTCTTTGATGAAGTGAACGATAAAGTTTATGTATTTTATGGTACAGGTCAGGTAAGGCAACTTAAGAATG
Organism: uncultured Prevotellaceae bacterium; assembly: GCA_946539635.1. Classification (GTDB taxonomy): domain Bacteria; phylum Bacteroidota; class Bacteroidia; order Bacteroidales; family Bacteroidaceae; genus Prevotella. The sequence continues at coordinate 10,663 of CAMNHS010000012.1, read as the reverse complement.
ATCTCAGCGATATTGAGCCAGGTGGAATAGACATGAAGGTCTTTGAACGAGACGAGACAGAAAATGGCCTTTTAGAAGGAAGTCGTGCCATTATGCATGATGGACGTTATTACCTTTTGATGATTAGTTGGCCAAGAGGTGGTTTGCGTCGTGAAGTATGTTATCGTGCAGATAAAATAACAGGTCCTTGGGAAAAGAAAGTTATCCTTGAATATAGTTTCGATACTTATGGCGGAGTAGGACAGGGAACTATAGTTGATGGTCCTGATGGTCGTTGGTGGGGTGTAATCTTTCAGGATCGTGGTGGAATAGGGCGTGTGCCCATCCTAATGCCTTGTCGTTGGGTTGACGGTTGGCCTATGTTAGGTGACGAAAATGGACATATTGCAAAGGTGATGTATCGTCCTATTAGTGGACAGGAGACAAAAAGAATAGTGTCTTCTGACGATTTTAACGGCAAAAAACTGAAGTTAGAGTGGCAATGGAACCATAATCCGATTGATAATGCTTGGTCGCTAAAAGAACGAAAGGGCTATCTAAGGCTAAAGACTGCTCGCCAAGTGGAAAACCTTTATTTGGCTCCTAATACTATTTCACAACGTATGATGGGTCCTCAGAGTATTGCTACTGTAAAGATAGACTTCAGCAAGATGAATGATGGTGATCGTGCAGGATTTGCAGCTTTTAACGGACATTCTGGTGTAATGACAGTTGAACGTAATGGCAAGGACTATATGATAACAATGACAAATCAGACGGTCAATCTACGTGATAGTGACAAGGCTGTAACGAGTGTTGATAGCGAGGAGTTAGAAAGTGTAAAGCTAAAGAATACAATACTATGGCTACGTATTGAGGTTGATTTCACAAATCATAAGGATTGTGCATCTTTTTCATTCAGCGAAGATGGTAAGAACTTCCGTAAGATAGGAAAAGATTTCAAAATGCGTTTCGATTATCGACGCTTCTTTATGGGGACAAGATTTGCTATCTTCAATTATGCTACCAAGAAAACAGGTGGTTATATAGATGTTGATAACTTTGATATAATAGTTAAAGACGAAATATCAGAGAATCGATAAATACGTATATTTTTGTTTTTTATGTAACATATCTTTGTGCATGATACATGAGAAAAAGTTAATGTTATAATAAATAACGAACAATAATGTTAAAAATTAGTACCTTTGCACCATGAAAAAAATAAATTGGTAAACTAAAATCAAAATTTTAGAAAAAATATCTATGGGCAAAGTGAAGCATATGGAGAAAATAGCAGTGGTAGTGTTAGCATTCATGCTATCTATACTGGGAGTTTCAGCAGCAGATACATTTGTGTCTTTCAACAAAGGGGACATGATGCTTTGCAAAAAAGGTGAAACTTTCACCATTGTAGTCAGCGATAATGACAATATTGCAGTAAAACTTGCAGCAAAGAATCTCGTCAATGACTTGAAGGCTGTAGTAGAGGCAAATGTTAGTGTTATTTCAGATAAATCGACAAAAGATGCAAAGATTGTTATTGGAACAATTGGAAAAAGCAATGCTATAGATGCACTTGTCAAGGAGGGAAAGATAGATGGCAATGCCCTCAAAGGAAAGACAGAGAAATATATTATCACCATCTGTAATGGTAATCTTGTAATAGCAGGCTCTGATAGACGAGGTACTATATACGGCATTTATGAACTATCACGTCAAATGGGGGTATCGCCTTGGTATTATTGGATGGACGTTCCCGTAAATAAACAGGAGGCTATATATGTAAAGAATGGTGTTTTCACTGATGGTGAGCCTGTAGTTCGCTATCGTGGAATATTCCTTAATGACGAGGCTCCATGCCTTACCACATGGGTGAAGAATACTTTCAAGACAAATTATGGCGGCCACGAATTTTATGCAAAGGTATTTGAATTGATTCTTCGCCTAAAAGGTAACTATATATGGCCAGCTATGTGGTCATGGGCTTTCTATGCAGACGATCCGTTAAATATGAAGACGGCAGATGATATGGGGGTGATGGTAGGAACCTCACATCATGAGCCAATGGCACGTTCTCAGAAAGAATGGCACGGACATTCAGATGATCCCAATGCTGATGCACAGGATTTGAAAAGCCGCCAGCAAGATACACACCAGTGGAATTATGCCACCAATAAAGGGGAATTGGACAGGTTTTGGCGTGGAGGCGTAGAGCGTAACAAGCACACAGAGGATATCATCACTATCGGTATGCGTGGCGATGGCGATATGGCAATGAGCGAAGAGCGTAATACAAAACTTCTTGAGGAAGTTGTGAAAAATCAGCGCAAGATAATAAGTCAGGTACATGGAAAACCTGCCAAGGAAGTACCGCAGTTATGGGCTCTCTATAAAGAGGTGCAGGATTACTATGATGATGGCATGCGTGTTCCTGATGATGTCATAATGTTGTTATGTGATGACAACTGGGGTAATGTACGTCGTGTGCCTAATGCTAAGGAGCGCAAACATCCAGGTGGATGGGGTCTCTATTACCATGTGGACTATGTTGGAGCACCACGTAATAGCAAAGTGCTTAATTGTACACCAATTCAGAACATGTGGGAGCAATTGTCATTGGCTTACGAAAATGGTATAGATAAATTATGGATTTTAAATGTTGGTGACCTTAAGCCGATGGAATATCCCATACAACTTTTCATGGACCTCGCATGGCAAGGAACAAACAAATATACTCCAAGTACACTTGTATCAAATCATACAATACCTTTCTGTGCAAGTATTGTAGGTGAGGCAGAGGCTGAAGAGGCTGCAAATATCCTAAATAGATATTGCAAACAGGCAGGTCGTGTGACACCAGAGATGCTGGATGCTAATACATATAACCTTGCTACTGGTGAGTGGGCCCAGGTAGTGGATGAGTGGAAGACTTTAGAATTACAGGCCTTGAGACAATATGCACGAGTATGTCCTAAAGCACGTGATGTATATTTCCAGTTAATATTATTCCCTGTTCAGTTCATGAGTAATCTCTACGATATGTATTATGCTCAGGCTATGAACAATAAGCTATACAAGAAAGGTGATGCCGCAATGGATTGCTGGGCAGAAAGATGTGAGAAGGCTTTCAAGCGCGATGCCGAACTGATGAGGCAATATAATAAGGATATCGCTGGAGGCAAATGGGATGGTATGATGATACAAAAACATATAGGATATAAATCATGGAATGATAGTTTTAAAGCTGACATCCAGCCAAAGGTATATCGCGCTGAAAATGTTACTAATGTTTTTGACGAAGATTCAAAGGGCTATGTGGCAATGGAGGCAGAACATTATAATAGTAAGACTGACGGGCAGGGGGCACAATGGACTGTGATACCAGATATGGGGCGCACCTTGAGTGCAGTAACATTGATGCCGCAGACAGGTGACATAAAGAATGCTTCACTGACGTATAAGTTCATCTACAAGGGGAAGGCAGAGAAAGTAAAAGTACATATCATAACTAAGTCAACCCTTGACTATCTCAATAAGGGTGGATTGACTTATTCTATCAAAATGGATGGTGGAGATCCTATTGTTGTCAACTTCAATAGTGACATGAACGAGGCTCCAGAGAATATATATGACAAGTATTACCCCACTATAGCTCGCCGAGTGATAGAGAAAGTGGTAGAGATGCCTGTGTTTGCAACATCTGACTCTATGCATTCTCTGACATTCATCCCTAACGATCCGGGTATCGTGCTTGAAAAGGTTGTGGTAGATTTCGGAGGATATAAGAAACAATATCTCTTTGGCAAGGAAAGCCTAAGGAAGTAAAGTTTATAGTTTGGGTTTTAAAGAAAATTGAATAAAAATGTTATTAGGATTTGATGTAGGTTCATCAAGCGTCAAGGTTTCGCTTGTAGATGTAAAGACAGGAAGAACGTTAGCCTCAGCATTTAGCCCTGATAAGGAGGCTCCAATTAAGGCACAAAAGGCTGGGTGGGCAGAACAAGACCCAGAAAGTTGGTGGCAATATGCCAAACAGGCTCTTTGTAAGGTTGCAGAACAGAGTTCAAAACCATTGTCAGAAGTAAAGGCAATAGGTATCTCATATCAGATGCACGGACTCGTTTGTGTAGATAAGGATGGTAAGCCATTAAGAGATGCTATTATATGGTGTGACTCTCGTGCTGTTCCTTATGGCGAAGAGGCTTTCAATAGTCTTGGAGAAGAGAAATGCCTTTCGCATCTGCTCAATTCGCCAGGCAATTTTACTGCTGCGAAGTTGGCATGGGTAAAGGAAAATGAGCCTGAGATATATAATAATATTTATAAGGTGATGCTACCAGGTGACTACCTCGCCCTAAAACTGACTGGCAAGATGACAACAACTGTCAGTGGATTGTCAGAGGGTATGATGTGGGATTTCAAGGAAAAGAAACCTGCAGAATTCCTATTTGACCACTATGGATTCCGCCACGACATTATTGCAGATATAGTACCTACTTTCGCTGTACAAGGAAAAGTGAGTGCAGAAGTTGCAACAGAATTAGGTATACCAGAAGGAACACCTGTAAGTTATAGAGGTGGTGACCAACCTAACAATGCACTTTCTTTGAATGTGTTGGAACCAGGAGAAATAGCAGCAACAGGTGGCACATCAGGTGTTGTGTATGGCGTGTTGGGTGAAGTAAACTATGACCCAAAGAGTAGAGTAAACACGTTTGCTCATGTAAACTATACCGAAGATAAGACACGTCTTGGAGTACTTCTGTGTATTAATGGTACTGGTATCCTAAATGCATGGATTAAACGAACTGTTGCACCAGAGGGTATCTCATATGCAGAAATGAATGATCTTGCTGAAGGCGTACCTGTAGGAGCAGAAGGACTTTCAGTGATTCCATTTGGAAATGGTGCTGAAAGAGTGCTGGAAAACAGAAATCCCGGTGCATCGTTGCATGGAATAAACTTTAATATCCATACAAAGGCACATGTAATACGTGCTGCACAAGAAGGAATAGCCTTCTCTTTTGCATATGGCATGGAAATAATGCAGCAAATGGGTATGGACATAAAAACCATCAAAGCAGGCCACGCAAATTTGTTCCTTTCACCATTATTTAGACGTACACTTGCTGCCGTTACAGGAGCTACTATAGAATTATATGAGACAGATGGTAGCGTTGGAGCTGCAAAAGGCGCTGGTATTGGAAGTGGTATTTACAAGGATAGTAGTGAGGCTTTCGCTACCTTGCGCTTGATAGAAACAGAGAAACCAGTTGCTGGCACGAAGCCTTATAAAGAGGCCTATGAACGTTGGAAGAAAGAAATGAAAAATTTATAAATAATAACATAAGAAATTTAATTAAACAAAACAACAAAATGGCAAAAGAGTATTTTCCTCAGATAGGTAAGATTCCATATGAGGGCCCAGAATCAAAGAATCCGATGGCATTCCACTATTATGATGCAGAGCGCGTAGTGGCAGGTAAAAAAATGAAAGACTGGATGCGTTTTGCAATGGCATGGTGGCATACACTATGTGCAGAAGGCGCAGACCAGTTTGGTGGTGGTACGAAAACGTTCCCTTGGAATCAGGGCGCTAATGCTGTTGAGATAGCAAAGCAAAAGGCAGATGCAGGATTTGAGATAATGCAGAAGCTCGGAATACCTTATTATTGCTTCCATGACATCGACCTTGTTAGCGAGGGTTCTTCAATAGAGGAGTATGAGTCTAATTTGAAGGCTATCACTGATTACTTGCAGGAAAAGATGAAAGAAACAGGCATCAAATTGTTGTGGTCAACAGCAAACGTATTCGGCAATGCTCGATATATGAATGGTGCCTCTACAAATCCTGACTTCGATGTTGTGGCACGTGCTATTGTGCAGATTAAAAACGCAATTGATGCTGGCATTAAGCTTGGTGCTGAGAATTATGTATTCTGGGGTGGTCGCGAAGGTTATATGTCTCTCCTGAATACCGATCAGAAGCGTGAGAAGGAGCATATGGCAACAATGCTTGGTATGGCACGCGACTATGCTCGTAGCAAAGGTTTCAAGGGTACATTCCTAATTGAGCCAAAACCAATGGAACCATCAAAGCATCAATATGACGTTGATACAGAGACTGTTATAGGTTTCTTGAAGGCACATGGTCTTGATAAGGACTTCAAGGTTAACATTGAGGTGAACCACGCTACTCTTGCTGGCCACACATTTGAGCACGAACTGGCTTGTGCTGTCGATGCGGGTATGTTAGGTTCTATTGATGCGAACCGTGGTGATGCTCAGAACGGATGGGATACAGACCAGTTCCCAATCGACAATTATGAGTTGACACAGGCATGGATGCAGATTGTTCGCAACGGTGGTCTTGGTACAGGTGGTACAAACTTCGATGCTAAGACACGTCGTAACTCTACAGACTTGGAAGATATCTTTATTGCTCACATCAGTGGTATGGATGCATGTGCTCGTGCGTTGCTCAATGCAGTAGAGATTATGGAGAAATCTCCGATTCCATCAATGCTTAAGGAGCGCTATGCTTCTTTTGATAGCGGTATTGGTAAAGACTTTGAAGAGGGTAAGTTGACCCTTGAGCAGGTTTATGAATATGGCAAGAAGGTTGGCGAACCAAAGCAGACCTCTGGTAAGCAGGAACTTTATGAGACTATAGTTGCTCTGTATACAAAGTAAGGAATTTTTGATAATAATAAAAAGTAAAGAAATGAGAAGTATTAAAAGTTTTCTCATCCTCGCACTGATGACCCTCACCACATTAAATACGGTGAGGGCGCAGGAGCGTCGTCCGATAGATTCACAACATCCATTGTGGATAGTACATATTGACGTGTGGAATGCTGCAGATCCGCAGAAAATTATTGATCTCGTGCCAGATGACATTAAACCATATGTATGTATGAATCTTTCTATGTCATGTGCATACGATGTGGATAGAGGTGTTTACCAGAGACCTCAGAATGCTATCAGGACATATAAGTCATGGGCATCGGTATGTCAGAAGAATAATATGTGGTTTATGTGTCAGCCTGCTTCTGGTGGACATACACATATACAGGATGACGACCTGGAAACTTTTGAATACTTCTTCAAACAATATCCAAACTTCTTAGGTTGGAACTACGCTGAACAGTTCTGGGGCTTTGATGTTTCTGGAGACAAAAGTAGTAGTTCGCAGACAAGCCGTATTGCACTCTTTGCAAAGTTAGTGCCTATGTCACATAAATATGGTGGTCTTTTGACAATCAGTTTCTGTGGTAATATTTGGTCACATGCTCTAAATCCAGTTGGAATGATGAAACGCAATAGTGACCTGTTAGAAGCTTGTCGTAAATATCCGGAGGCTATTCTTTGGTTGTATAAATATACGACCTCATCGTGCTTCTATAACAACGAAAGTGTATGTTTCGGTCCATTTGTTGCAGGTTTGGCAAAGAACTATGGTGTACGTTATGACAACTGCGGTTGGAATGGAGCTTTGGATGATATCGCAGGAAAGAATAGTGGGTGTAAATATCCTGTAGCAGCTGGCATAGGTACCGTAATGGAACAAACATGTCAGAATGGTGGTGCCGTATGGGATGGTCCGGAGTTGATATGGACAGAAGATTTCCAGAATCTTAACAACAGTACAGTTGGAGGATACACGCAACGTAACTGGGGCAGGTTCCCTGGTTTCGACAACGCGTGGATAGACATGTTCCGCAAGATTATAGATGGAACAATGTATATCCCAACACGAGAAGAGGTAGTTGGAGAGACAAAATATGTCATTATCAATGATGTTACTTCTGGTAATGATGAGGATAAGTATGCTGCATGGGGTGATCTTTATGATGGACTCTATAAGCAGACAGATCCATTTAATCCTAATGGAGGACAATGGATGAATAACTATTGCTACTTCAAGAGTACTGGACGTTATAAGGCAATTCCTATCGTACCAGAACTGTATGACAACATAGCAAAAAGCATACCAAATCAGGTAAAGAAAACTCAAAGATCAACAGCTTTCCCCTCACAATCACAGAAGACCGCTAAGTTTAACTTGGCATATGCGCAGGTAAGCACTGGTGATCTCTTTGTTTCACGTTTTAAGAATCAGTTGGTGACATATACACCTTATACATATATGAACGCAAAGAAAATAGCCAAGGCTAATATTCCTTTGCAGTATAATACCTGTAGTAGTCTTGATTTAGTATATGGTAAACTTGGTAGTGGCATAATACGTGAGTACGAGGATCATATTGATTTCTATCTTAACAACTACCGTATTGACACGACGGCTAATGTTGTTGAAAAGATTATAGTAAATGGTGCAACTGCTGAACCTACTTATACTATGACAAAACGTGGTGCTGCGACGGCAACAGCCAATACAATATGGAATGCAGAAACAAATGTATGGACAATAGAGGTAGCACATAATGGTCCTGTTGATTTAACTATTAATTGTTCTGGTTCAGGTACAGATCGCCGTACAGATGTGGCTCCTTCTACTGCTTTAGAGCAGCCAAAGCAGCCAGAAGCATATGAAGGTGAAGTGATATTGGAGGCAGAAGACCTCAATTATAAGGATATTAGTTCATGTGTTACTTTCCCTTATGCATCTCATCCAAGTGTGAGAGGGCATTCTGGAAATGGTTTCATGATAATGGGCACTAATACTTCAGGCTCACTGAGAGCAAAATATAAAGCTTCTGCTGCCGGTGATTATAACGTAACATTACGATATACTACGAATGGCAAAAGCGGCAATACAATGCAAATTGGAAGAGCCGGAAAACCAGCGAAAAATGCTAATTTCAGTTTAGAAAAGACTGAAGTTAACGAATGGAAAAAATCTACTGTTACTCTTCCATTCTTAGAAGGATCAAATACGTTAACTATTGCTAATAATAAGGGAGTAGATGCATATATTGACCAGATAATAATTACCCCAGCAGATCAGGAAGCAGAGAAGTTTGCTATTACTGTACGTAATGCATCGGGTGGTTCTGTAGAATCTAATGTAGATTTGGCTGCTGAAGGCGAAACTGTGAAACTTTCAGTACATCCAAATGAAGGTTTTGCTCTTTCGGGATGGAATGTTATTCATGGAGGTGTAACAATTTCAAATGAAGGAACATTTACCATGCCTGATGATATTGTTACAGTAGAGCCAATATTCAGGGACACTACTATAATATATAATCTTGATTTTACCGATGTGCTCGCAGGAACATTGCCTCCAGGTTGGATAGTAACGCAAGAGGATAATACAATTCATTCATATCCGAACTCTTATTCCAGTGGTTCTCGTGTAATGTCAGGATTCCCTGGAATGTATCCAAAGGCGATATATTGGAGATTCAATGATTGTCAATACGGAACTCAAGCAAACTATCCATTGACTTTGAAGGCTGGTAAGTACAGACTGATTTATACTATGGCTGCTTGGAGTAATACTTCTAATTATAAGGCACAGATACTTAGTGGCAGTACCGTCATTGCTACAGGTCAAACCTATACTTCGGCTCCAAATGCAGGTAGTTCAACAGGAACAGACCTTAGCAGTTCTACCATTCATACTCTTGAATTTGAGGTAACGACTCCTGGGAAATATATAATCAAATTTGCTGGTGTAAATAGCGGATGGGAAGGTCTACTGTTGACGTCTTGCAAACTGAAACTTGTTCCACAACCAACAGGAATTAAGGAAATCAACTCAAATTCTGCTGCTACTATGCAGAAGGATGGAAAGTATATTGAAAATAACAGAATAGTTATAGTAAAGAATGGTAAGAAGTATAATGCTGCTGGCGTTATTCTTGGCGATTAAAATCAGTGCCCAAGAAGTAGGTTCTTTCTATGAGAAGAATACTGCGCTGAATTTTAATGACGGAAGAAATGTAGCTGGTGAGATAGCTCAACCCTCTGGGTTTAATCCTAACTTTCACATTTACCTCTGTTTCGGACAATCGAATATGGAGGGAAATGCGAAAGTAGAGGAGCAGGATTTTATGGGTATTTCTCCACGTTTTCTAATGATGGCGGGAGTGGATATGCCAAATACTGGACGAAAGGAGGGTAAATGGTACATTGCCGTGCCGCCGCTATGCCGTGCGTGGACGGGCCTTACGCCAGCAGATTATTTTGGACGTACCATGGTAGAGAATTTACCCGATTCCATCACAGTAGGTGTTATCAATGTTGCAGTGGGAGGCGCAAGTATTGATCTTTTTGATGAGGACAAGACAGATAGTGTGATAGCTAACAGCGCTGACTGGTTCAAGGGGTTCTGCAAGGACTACAACAATAAACCCTTCCGTAGGCTTATAGAATTGGCTAAAAAAGCCCAAAAGGTTGGAGTGATAAAGGGTATACTTTTACATCAGGGTTGTACAGACAATACGCAGAAGACATGGCCTGCACGTGTTAATCTCGTGTATGGCCGTATGTTGAAGGAACTTAACCTGAAAGCAGAAGATGTCCCTTTGCTTGTTGGTGAACTACTTACCAAGGTGGATGGTGGCTGTTGCTATCATCACAATGCCATCATCGACAATATCCACGACTATATTCCGACAGCATATCCTATATCTTCTTTGGGATGTCCAGGAAAACCAGATAAGTTGCATTTTACTGCTGAGGGCTATAGAATACTCGGCAAGCGCTATGC
>CAMNHS010000011.1 GCA_946539635.1 uncultured Prevotellaceae bacterium | reverse complement strand
TGTGCATTTGCAGAAAGAGCTGCTACAGCCATAACTGCCATCATAAAAATCTTTTTCATAATCTTCTTTTTAATTTAATTAATAATTATAATACTCTAAATTCAATGATTACTTACTGCCATAAAACAGTTTTCATCTGATTCTGGATGCAAAATTATGTCTTTTTCACATTTCAACCAAAGGGAAATCTCCCTGTGCGCGCCCACAGTATTATTTTCTTGATTTATGTCAATCATAAAATGTTAAAAAGTGCACACTCCGTACAAAAATGTGCATTTTACTCAACACTTTTTACCCTAAAGATAGTTTTCTATTAGAATTATCAGCCAAAACCTGGTTAACAATCTGTGTTATCTGGTCCTTTAATTCCTGAATAAAAGTACCTGCATCATACTTTTGGGCTTCTATATCACGAAGTTTCTTCTCCCATATACCAGTCAACTCTGGTGACTTTAACAATTCCTCATGAATTATATCCACGAGTGCTATTCCTGTTGGAGTTGCTACGATGCGTTTCTTCTGACGTTTTATATAGTGGCGTTTGAAAAGTGTCTCAATAATATTAGCACGCGAAGAAGGTCGTCCTATACCATTTTCCTTCATCGCAGCACGCAGTTCCTCATTATCTACAAACTTTCCTGCTGTTTCCATTGCACGAAGAAGAGTTGCCTCAGTATAATAAGGTGGAGGAGTTGTTTCCTTCTCAGTAAAAGTTGGTTCATGAGGACCAGACTCTCCTTTTACAAATGTAGGCAAAGTCTTTTCCTCATCTTTGTTCTCCTTCGTATCATCAACATCTTCATCTGATTTTTTTTCTTTCACAAAGCACACTCGGAATCCTGGCTCCAGGATTTCTTTTCCTGTAACCTTGAAATCCACTTCTCCCGCTTTACCTTCTACAGTAGTGGTAGAGAATTTGCAATCAGGATAGAATACTGCAATAAAACGCCTACAGATAAGGTCATACACCTTTTGCTCCATATCTGTGAGTCCCACAGGAGTTACGCCAGTAGGAATTATAGCATGGTGGTCAGTAACCTTGCTATTATCAAAAACCTTCTTATCTTTTCGAAGCGGTTTTCCTCCAATACTACGAATCAGCTCTGCATAAGGAGCAATGCCATTTACCTTATATTTAAATACTCCGTTTAACGTCTGAGGACATTTGCTATAAATATCGTCTGTAAGATATTGGGTATCTACTCTCGGATAAGTTGTTACCTTCTTTTCATAAAGTCCCTGAATAAGGTTTAGGGTTTGTTCTGCTGAATAGCCGAATTTCTTGTTACATTCCACCTGGAGCGTTGTCAGGTCAAACAACTGAGGAGGTTTTTCTGTACCATTCTTCTTTGAAACGCTAGTCACCTCGAAAGGTTTGTCTTTTATTTCCTCAAAGGCTTTCTCACCTTCTTCCTTGGAATTATATTTTCCTTTCGTAGAAGTAAACAAGGTGTCTCTATACAAGGTTGACAGAACCCAATAAGGAGTAGGCTTAAAGTTCTCAATTTCTTTCTGACGATTTACTATTATAGCAAGGGTTGGCGTTTGCACACGACCAATTGAAAGCGGTTGCCTATCCTTTGCCGTTCTCTCCTTATATTTAATAGTATAAAGGCGAGTGGCATTCATTCCAAGCAACCAATCGCCTATAGCACGAGACAATCCTGCCATATACAAAGGCTCATAGTCTTTCTGGTCTTTTAAATTATTAAAACCTTCTTTTATTGCTTCTTCAGTAAGTGAGGATATCCACAAACGCTTTACAGGGCATTTCACTCCTGCCTTCTGCATCACCCATCGCTGTATCAACTCACCTTCCTGGCCAGCATCACCACAGTTGATTATCTCATCCGCCTTAGAATATAATTTCTCTATTACAGCAAACTGTTTTTTCACATGTTCGCTATCAATCAGTTTTATTCCAAAACGTTGAGGTATCATCGGCAATGAACCAAGGTTCCAATGCTGCCACATTTCCTGATAGTCATTTGGCTCTTTCAAAGTGCATAGATGACCATAAGTCCATGTTACCTGATATCCATTGCCCTCCAGATATCCTTCATGCGAAGTATTTGCACCAAGCACTTTGGCAATATCCCTTGCCACACTTGGTTTCTCTGCTATACAAACTATCATTCTGCCGCCTTCCTGAATTGTGCCATCAACCATTCTTTCTGCTCAGGAATAGTCATCTGGCTGTTATCAAGCAGTATTGCATCAGGTGCCTGACGCAATGGGCTTACCTCACGATGTGAATCTATATAGTCCCTCTCTTGAACATTCTTCAGTATATCATCATAATCAGCAGGCATTCCCTTCGCCTGAAGTTCGTCATAGCGTCTTTTAGCACGAACCTCAGCACTTGCTGTAACAAACACTTTCAATTCTGCATCGGGGAAAACCGTTGTACCAATATCTCTACCATCCATCACAACACCTTTGTCCTTACCCATAAGACGTTGCCTTTCTACCATTTCTTCTCTTACAAATGGAATAGCTGCTACGAGGCTCACATTATTGCTCACTTCGATAGAACGAATCTGCGGATCAAGATTTCTCAGGTCAATCTTTATATCACTAATGACTTTCCTGAGTTCTTCCTCATCAACCTTACCATCCTTTATTAGGTTATTTTGCATACAAAACAAAGTTACAGTACGATACATCGCACCTGTATCAACGTAAATATATCCGACATCTTTGGCAAGATCCTTTGCCATTGTACTCTTACCACATGATGAGTGGCCATCAATTGCTATTGTTATCTTTTTCATATTTTTCTATTTTTTCTTTACATTGTTCCATAAGCCATTTAGGTGTAGAGGTAGCTCCACAGATTCCTACTGAAGCTATGTCTTTCAGCCATTCTGGATTTATTTCCTCTGGACCTTCGATAAGATATGTATTATGATTCTTCTCCTTACAAGCGCTATAGAGCACTTTTCCATTACTGCTCTTGCGTCCAGAGACAAAGAGTATCAAGTCGTGTTTTGTTGCAAACTGACAGATGTTAGGCATTCTGTTGGCAACCTGTCTGCAGATAGTATCAAAACTTTGGAATGTAGCACCTGGAGCCATATGTGCATGACAATAATCTATGATGCGATGAAATTCTTCCAATGATTTTGTTGTCTGGGAATACAGATAAATATCATGTGTGAAATCCAATTTTTTCACATCATCAAAATGTTCTATAACGATTGCTTCTCCTTCCGTCTGTCCAACAAGGCCCAACACTTCTGCATGTCCGTTTTTTCCGAATATCACGATATCAGCCTTATTTTCATTTTGGTTTTGGTTCTTCAACTCTTCATGCCTTTTCTTTATACGCTTCTGAAGAGCAAGCACCACAGGACATGTAGCATCTACTATCGTTATATTGTTTTGCCTGGCACTTTCGTATGTTGACGGTGGTTCCCCATGAGCTCGCAATAAGACAGTCTTATCATGTAGTTCCTGAAACTCCTGCTGGTCAATAGTCTTCAGTCCCATCTTACGAAGGCGTTCACACTCCATACCATTATGCACGATATCTCCCAGGCAACTTAATTGTTGCCCATTCTTCAGCATTTCCTCAGCTTTCTCTATTGCTGTTGTCACACCAAAGCAGAAACCAGAACCTTCATCTATCTCAATTATCATTTTTCTTATATATTTCAAGCAATCTTCCTGCAGCCATAAATGGGGTCAACTCTCCTCTCTGGACAGCATTCTCCATATCTCTTATTTGGTTCTTCACCTCTGCATTGTTGTAGAAACGATTGCGAAGGGTATTCTCTATCGTTTCATACATCCAGTATTTATTCTGATAATGGCGACGCAAATCGAAATATCCGTTTTCCTTAACAAAATCGATATATTCGTATATCATATCCCACACTTCCTTGATGCCATAACCATAGAATCCGGAATATGTGAGCACCTTACGTTGCCAACCGCTTTCTGAAGGTGGGAAGAAATGCAGGGCATTCCTAAATCCTTGTGCAGCCATCTCACAACGCTTTACATTATCGCCATCACATTTGTTGATGACAATGCCGTCGGATATCTCCATGATACCACGCTTTATACCTTGCAATTCGTCACCAGTTCCCGCTACTTGTATGAGAAGGAAGAAGTCAACCATCGAGTGGCATGCTGTCTCACTCTGCCCTACTCCAACTGTCTCTATAAATATTTTGTCATATCCTGCTGCTTCGCAAAGTATTACTGTCTCACGCGTCTTACGGGCCACACCTCCTAACGAACCAGCAGAGGGGCTAGGGCGAATAAATGCCTCAGGACGTTGTGACAATTTCTCCATACGTGTCTTGTCACCCAAAATAGAACCCTTACTTCTTTCCGAAGATGGGTCAATAGCAAGGACTGCAAGCTTTCCTCCGAACCTATCCAACACATGAATGCCAAACTCATCTATAGAGGTTGACTTTCCCGCTCCAGGAACACCACTTATGCCTATCCTGACAGATTTACCAGCATAAGGCAGACAACGTTCTATAACCTGCTGGGCCTTCTCCTGATGCTCAGGGATAACGCTCTCTATCAATGTTACGGCTTGCGACAGCATAGTGACATTGCCAGATAGAATCCCATCCACTATTTCATCAACAGTATAAACCTTCCTGACGAAACGCTTACGATTGAGATAAGGATTCACACTGGCAGGTTGTGCAACACCATCATTGACTACCAAACCTTTGTATTCTTCACTATTTTCTGGATGAATCATTTTTCGTCTATTCTATTTTAAATTATTTGCTTATTGTCATCTTACTACCTTCACTTGTGCCTCTATATTCTGGGGCATAGGTGCAGACTGCAATAGCAGAACCAGAAGTATATTCTCCTGTCCTTGTGACATAATATTCTGTTTCGATAACATGTGTTCCTTTCGATAGCTGATTGAAGAAGTATTCTGACTTATTATCTTTCATCTGCTGATAGCAACCATATCTGTATCCTGACAACTGATGAACTGGTTCCAAGCAAGCTGCTCTGTTGTCTATAACAGAAACAAAGTCATAATCTCTGTCTGATTCTATCGTTATGCGAACTTTTACTTTATCTCCAACAGAGAGGTTAGATTTTCCTGTAATTATCTCACGCTTTACTTTTATAATATCTTCAAGTTCTTCTGCGTTGGGTTGTCTGTACATCTTCGCTATCTCCTCCTCACATGGTTTTGTCTTCAGATAGAAAGCGCTGACAGCATTTACGCTATTCACGGGATTATCCCAACTTTGCGTACGCTTTGCTGACACCAGCCATCTTTGCATCTGGGTAATGGTGCAGTTGTCTTCTGGGGTAATAGCATATAGTGCTTCTATTGCCATCACCTGTGAAGGAATGCGATAGTCACACCATGAATAATGAGTCCTGTAGGAATCAAAATATCTTCCCATATCCTCACGATATACAGTATGCTGCTTTATCGACTCTAAATACGTTTTAGCCTCATCACTCTTACGGGAATTATCCATCACTATAGCAGCAACAGCCTTTGTCGCCATATCAGCTTTATTAGTAGCATCTTCCAACAGACGCAAGAAGTATTTATATGTAGCAGATTTGCGACTGTTCCTTTCTTTGTCTATGGCAAGGGCATACATCCAGTCGAGGGCGGTATTGCTGAGGAAACTGGTCTTATATTTCTTCATCTCCGCAACTTCCTTATCCATTGCTTTCTGCATGTAGTCATAGGCTTTATCTACTGCTGACGCCAATGCAGTATGCATTCCCTTTCCGCCTGTCATCTTCTGCATGCGTGCAAGAGTCTTTAATACAGCCATCGTCATATATTTGCTTCCCTCCATACCTGGATACCAAGCAAACGAGCCATCGCTACGTTGCAGGTTGAGGAGTTGCATCATAACGTTATCATTTGCCGGTGACACGAGGGTATCACGAAGATGTGCTGTCAACACATTAGCATACATAGCATTTGACAGGCAGATGGCACATCTGCTCTTAGGAACACAAAGGTCTGGCAATGCTGCCATCATGATATCATTCGGCGAGTTGTATATAGTAATAGCTGGCTCAAGTGTTTGTTTTATTCCCAACACAGGAATCTCGTGCTGTTCGCCATCACTATATTTTCCATTCGACGCAACAATCTTGCATATCAAAGTAGCTGTATCTGTTCCTGCCTCCATAGGGAATGTAACAGGGACAGTTTCTCCTGCTTTCAGTTTTAAGCGTTGGGTTTTTACTGTTTCTTTCTTAGAAGAATTCTTTCTTCCCACATAAAACTTTACAGTAATCTGCGACTCCTCAATAGAGTTATTGGTAACATTTGTCGTTATCGTTGCTTTGTCACCTACTCTCAAGAATCTCGGCATATTGGGTTGTACCATCAGTTGCTTTTGGGCTACTATTGTGGTATCAATCATACCAACACGCATTTCCTTATCGTGAGCCAAACCCATAAAGCGCCATGATGTCAGACTTTCTGGAATGGTGAAGGTGAGTTCTACTGTTCCTTCTTCGTCTGTCTCCACCTTTGGATAGAAGAATGCTGTTTCTCCAAAATTGCTTCGCATAGGTATCATCTCTTCTGTCATCTCTGCCACCTCGGAGGCTTTCATAGCTATACCATCTGCAGTAGCACCAGTTACCTGCAACGAACCAAGTCGCATAGCTTTACTATTTGCCACTCCTTTCGCCATCATGAGTCTTGGGGCTGCTACCTCAACGCAATCAAATACTCCATAATGAGGATCTATTATGCATTCCCTATTTATGTGTGTAAAATCGAAGTTCCGCCACTTCACCCAATCTTTCGCCCTTCCAGACATAAAGATATGGCCGATGTATGGTGTGTACCACGATGATGTCGGAATAGCAAGATGTCTTCTGTCATGTATATTCCACGAATGTTTCCTGATGCCATCCAATGAAGCATCAAACAGTACTGCCATCAGCTGACGCTTGGTATTCTTTTGTATCACTCCATCTTCCTGACTCACCTTCAGGGTCCATGTTTCCTTACTGCCTGGCGCCACCTTGTCTCTAAAGGTTCCCCACTCCACCTTCAGTTTGTTTGATGGCAATGGGCGTCTGACGACCTTTTCTGCAAATTGTATCACATCATCCTTACACCATGCATAGCAAATCATTGCACCATCTCCATATTCTGGTTTGTAGGTATAGGCATTTGCGAATGAAGCAGTATCGGTATAAATTTTACTGTTCTCCAACACTTTATTGCCTGCAAAAACAGTATAGTAGATATGATATTTCGTAGTATCTTTCTTAATTTCTGCTTTGGGTTCCTCAGGTGTTTCCGGCTGATTTGTATGCTTTACGTACAGATGGCACTCTGCACTTTGTGTTTCTCCTTTTCCGTCTGTTACGTCAGCTGCCACTCTTACATGACGCCACCAAGGGTAATAGATTTTCCTGCCGTTTGATTGTGCAAACGGATCTTTTATCATCACAGACACCTCAAACGTTCCTTCGCCATCGGTATATAGAGTATCTTTCCTATCGTAATAGCTTACAACAACCTTGCTATTTTGTTGAGGTATGCCGTTATATGTCTTCGCAACACCACTGACGATGGCAGTATCTCCAACGGCATATTCGTCCTTATCTTTTTTCAGCTTTACCTCAAATGTGGGACGCTTATATTCCTCAACTCTGAATGACGCACTTGCCCCATCTGTGAGAAGTTGCCAATATCCGCTTCTGATGTCACCATCAGGGAGGATGAAGTCAACAGCCGCCGTTCCATAAGTATCGGTAACAGCATATTTTTCTGCTTTCTTCTCGCCCTTACTGTCAAGCAGTCGTATGTGCATCTTTTCTCCTGCAACAGCACTTGTCTCGATGCCATTCATAACGGAACTTCTTATTATGGCAGCTTCTATCTTCTGTCCCGGGCGATATATGGCACGGTCGGTATAGATGTCGGTATATTTTTTATATCCCTTGTTGCTGTTATATGTATAGTCGTTCCAACGACGCCTGTCTATCAGCGAACTATCTGGGGTTGTTTCTTCTCCTGTTATAGCATTAACAAAAACATATCTTTTCTGCTTATTTGGCAACGAGAGTTGTATCACTCTTGTATCTGATACAATAATAGTGTCCGAAACAGTTTCTACTTTCTTTTCAAAATCCCTTAGGGTTACTACCCATCTGCCTTCCTGCAAAGAGCCTATATCCAAAGTATCATTAAAGTAATCTTCCTCCGAATGTTGTGGAAAAGCTTTTGTTATCTGACGTTTTTCCTTTGTGCCGACACGATGTATGGTACCTTCAACACCTTTCAGATTCCTTATTCTATCAAAGTATATCTTTATGTCTTTTGAGCTCGAAACCTTCTTTTCTACATTTGCAAAAAGTCTCGGTTCCGTCTTCACCTGTTTTTCATTGGTATGACGATAGCTGACATATTCGTTTCCCTTGCCGTAGATGCTGTCGAATTTCTCTTTCCCAAACTCTTTTCCATACATATCGAATAGAATTACATGGAGCAGGTCATTATTAAAAATCTTACTGTCTTTTCCTGTTGTGAGGAAAGGTACCCACGGGTCTGTTGTGTTCGCCCTCTTATACAGCATAGAATCTGGTGATGTCAATAGCGAATCAACATTTACCCCACCTCTCTCTGCCAAACGGTACAGGGTCTTCATTACTCCGTCATTGGTATTCTTCATGCGTTCCTCAAGACGTTTTCTGAACACCTTTCCCGAGTCGTTGCTAATCTCCCGCTGATGATTCACCTCTCGCAGCAATGCTGCCAGCAGGTTACCATAACTCTTTTCTTTCTCCGCCTTCGTCTTTATCTTTTCCAGAATGGCAAGGGCTGATTTCGGCTGATCTTTATCAGCGAAACCTCTGTACTGCTTCCAAAGAGCATCATAACTTTGTGCAAGCATATACATGCTCACACCTATTGTCATGATAGCTATCGTAAAAAACTTTTTCAATTTGTCTGAACCCTTTCTGTTTTTTTCTGTTCGGCATTACGCCTGTTTGTTACTGTTACAACAGATTGTGCCAAAGCGATGAAGGCTTGTCCTGTTGGTGATGCCACATCGAGGGCAGCAGGTGTTCCTTTATCACCATCTTCGCAGATGCTTTGTACTATTGGTATCTGTGCCAAAAGGGGTACATTCATCTCTTTAGCCAGATTCTTACAACCTTCTTTGCCGAAGATGTAGTATTTATTCTCTGGCAATTCGGCTGGTGTGAAGTATGCCATATTCTCCACCAAGCCCAAGATAGGTACATTCACCTTATCGTTGGTGTACATATCTATTCCCTTCCTTGCATCAGCGAGGGCTACCTGCTGTGGTGTGCTTACAATAACAGCACCCGTAATAGCGAGGGTCTGAAGTAATGACAGATGTATGTCGCTGGTGCCCGGAGGAGTGTCGAGTATCAGGTAGTCAAGTTCTCCCCAATCAGCATCGGCAATAAGTTGTTTTAGGGCGCTGCAAGCCATTCCGCCACGCCATAGTGTTGCAGTATTAGGATTTACAAAGAATCCTATACTCAGCAACTTTACTCCATACTGTTCTACCGGCACTATGAGTTGCCTGCCATCTTTCTCTATGGCATAAGGGCGTTGGTCTTCTACATTAAACATCTTTGGCATCGAAGGACCGAAGATATCTGTATCCAACAGTCCTACGCTGTATCCTAATCGTGCTAATGAGATAGCGAGGTTTGCAGAAACAGTACTCTTACCTACTCCCCCCTTGCCGCTGCTTACAGCAATGATATTCTTCACTTCTGGCAACAGATGGTCATCATCTGGACGGGCTGCTTGTTTGTATTCTGTCATTATCGTCACCTCCACATCCTTCGACACATGATAGTGGATAGCAGCTTCAGCGGCTTTTACGGTAGAAGCCATAAAAGGGTCTGTCTCCTTTGGAAAGACAAGTGTCACCTCAACCTTCATGCCGTCAATCTTCGGTTGGTCGGCAAGCATCTCGCTCTCTATAAGATTCTTCTTTGTGCCGGCATATATCACAGTAGCCAGCGCATCAGTAATAAGTTTAGGATATAATTGCATTTATTTCCTCCTCAGTTTTTGTTAGTTTTTCTTTACACATTTTTATAAGGGCCTGAGCATTCTTTATCTCCTTCCCAAGAGCATCAATATCCATCTGCCCACTCTCCAATCTCTCAACTATCTCCTGCAACTGCTTCAAAGCAGCCTCGTATTTTATTTCATTCATCATTCTCCAATAACCATTAACTATCAACTACCACCTCTCTGTCTCCTTTCGCAGCTATGAGAGTGAGTCTATCGCCTTTCTTCAACAGGGTGGCATCCTTTACGGTCTTTCCATTATGTATCGCCATAGAGTATCCCCTCCTGAGGATGTTTATCGGATCTGCCGCCCCGACTCTCTGCTCTATCATCTGCAGGGTATGCTTTTGTTTCAGGAAATACATCGCGACACTACTCGTCAGCTGTTTCCCAAGTCCCTCTATCTTTATCTTTTCTGTCTCCAACCGCCTTTCTACAGCTCGTGTTATGCGGACAGCACTATTAGCGAGTTTTTCCAGTGTTGCAGCAAGATTATCAATAAGAAATGCAGCAACTGCAGTCGGAGTCTTCAGGCTTACGCATGCTATGGCATCTATTACCGTTTCGTCTCTGTCGTGTCCTATGCCAGTTATGATGGGCAGGGGGAAATTGGCAACATTTTCTGCCAATGCCAGAGTATCGAAACCTGACAGATCGGCACCACTGCCTCCTCCTCGTATTATCACTACCACATCATATTTCTCCAATTCCTCATTGATGGCGTTCAGGGCTGCTATAATGCTTCCTTCTATATTCTCACCCTGCATAGTAGCAGGAAAGAGGGTTGCCTCAAAGGCAAAGCCGTAATCATTTCCTTCCAATTGTCTGCAGAAATCTTCATAACCAGCTGCTGAAGGACTACTGACAATAGCTATTCTCTTAGCAAATGGCGAAACGGGGAGTTCTCTTTGCATGTCATAGATGCCTGCTTCCTTCAGTTTCTTGATTATCTCCTTCCTATTTCGTGCCATCTCGCCAATGGTATAGGTAGGGTCAATATCCAATACTATCCACGAAAAGCCGAACGCCTCGTGAAAGTTGGCTTTTAGCAGAAACAGCATCTTCATGCCGCGTTCCATGAGGTTTTCACCCATCACATGTTCCCATTTTTCTTTTACCTCGTGCCAGGTATTACTCCAACAGCAGGCCCTCGCCTGGGCTATCGGAGTATTTCCGCTATCGTCCTTCTCCACCAATTCCATGTAGCAATGGCCCTTTTCGCGAATATCCATCAGTTCCGCCTGCACCCACATAGCATCTGGTAATACAGATTCTACGGCAGTCCGAACCATACTGTTGGCTTCCGAAAGACTTAACTGCTTATTATCGTCTTCAAATATAAGCACAGCTGCGAAGGTACTCATTTTTCTGGCCTTCACACGCATGCGCTGAAATATTTTTATAAAAGGGTCATATTTTTGACAAGTAAATTTTGTTTTCTCACATATTTTTTTTACCTTTGCATCCGCATTGCATAAACACACTATAATGTCGAATAAAAAAGCCGCTTTAGAATTAGGTACCAGGCCCATTGGTCAATTGTTGGTACAATATGCATTGCCCGCCATTGTTGCTATGGTAGCAACATCATTGTACAACGTGGTGGACAGCATTTTTATCGGGCAAGGCGTCGGAGCTCTTGCCATAGCGGGTTTGGCTATTACGTTTCCCTTTATGAATCTCAGTGCTGCCTTTGGTGCAGCAATAGGTGTCGGGGCATCCACACTTCTTAGTGTGAAGCTGGGACAACGCGATTACGACATAGCCAACCGCATTCTGGGTAATAACGTTCTGCTCAACATCACTGTGGGCGTTCTCTTTGCTGCCGTGAGTCTCTTTTGGCTCGATGGCATACTACGGTTCTTCGGAGCCAGTGATGCCACCCTGCCCTATGCTCACGATTACATGGTAATCATTCTTCTCGGCAATGCCGTAACCCATCTTCACCTGGGTCTTAATGCCATGCTTCGTGCTGCCGGAAAGCCTCGGGAAGCTATGTATCTTACCATCGCAACAGTAATCATCAATGCCATTCTTGACCCTCTGTTTATCTATACCTTCGAGATGGGCATACGAGGTGCTGCTGTTGCTACTATCCTCTCTCAGGTATTGGCTTTGGTATGTCAGTGGTGGCTGTTCAACAAAAAGACTGAACTGGTACATTTCGAGGGTTCCAAGATGCATCTTGAGTCATCAATAGTAAAGGGTATCATCAGCATCGGCATATCGCCATTCGCCATGAATGCCTGCGCCTGCCTCGTGGTAATATTCATCAACAACAGCCTTATGCACTATGGTGGTGATATGGCGGTAGGTGGCTATGGCATAGCCAACCGCATAGTATTCATCTTTGTTATGATAACGCTTGGTGTTTGTCAGGGCATGCAGCCTATTACAGGTTATAACTACGGAGCACAGAACTATAACCGTATGCTGGAGGCGTTAAAGTTGGCTACCATTACGGGAACGCTAGTATGTGCCGTCGGTTTCTTCATCGCTATGCTGTGTCCAAGATTCATAGCAAGCATGTTTACTTCCGACCCGTCTCTCATAGAACATTCCGTTGTAGCTATGCAATATATCATGGCTCTATTTATTATAATAGGGGCACAGATGGTTATCACAAACTTCTTCCAGAGTATCGGAAGTGCAAAGGTGTCTATCTTCCTTAGCCTCTCACGACAGCTCATATTTCTGGTGCCAATGATTATTATCCTGCCACAATTTATGGGTCTCAAGGGTGTATGGCTTGCAATGCCGCTGTCTGATGGCATAGCAGCCATAATGGCTTATGCTATGATAGCTGTTTATATTCGTAAAATAAAAAGAGAAAAACCATTCTAAATCACCATGGATAATCTGATTATAAGTGTTGGTCGCCAGATTGGAAGTGGCGGAAACGAAATAGCACAGATACTTGCACGCGAATTCAGCTGCAAATTCTACGATAAGGAGATAATCAATCTTGCTGCCGAAAAGAGTGGTTTCAACCCAAAGATTTTCGAACGCAACGACGAGAATCACGGCATCATACAGTCCGTCGGGTCTTTCGTCGAGAAACTCTTCAACCCCTATTCTAACAGTATCTCCTCCGAAAATCTCTTCCAGATACAGAGTGAGGTAATCTTCAAAATCGGCAAGACCGAGAACTGCGTCATCATGGGACGTTGTGCTGACTACATCCTGCGCAACAACCCGCAGTTGTTCTCTATCTTCATCACTGCTAACGAGGAAGACCGTTGCAGAGAGGTGGCAAAGCGCCTCGACAGCGATATCGAGACAGCACGACGCTTTATCACAAAGCACGAAGCAGAACGTGCCAGATACTATAACTACTTTACGTCAAAGACCTGGGGAGCCGCCCAGAGCTACGACATCTGCATAAACTCCTCCATCCTCGGATGGGAAGGAACAGCAAGACTTCTCTCTAGCATAATTCGAAAAAAATACAATCTTTTAACTTTACAAGCATAATGAAAAAAATCCTTCTCCTTGGCTCAGGTGAACTGGGTAAAGAATTCGTAATCGCAGCAAAACGCGCTGGACAGTATGTAATCGCATGTGATCGCTATGACAATGCTCCTGCCATGCAGGTAGCAGATGAGCGTGAAGTATTCTCAATGCTCGATGGTGATGCCCTCGCAGCTGTTGTCAACAAACATCAGCCTGACATCATCGTACCGGAAGTGGAGGCTATCCGTACAGAACGTCTCTTCGACTTCGAGAAGCAGGGCGTTCAGGTAGTACCATCTGCTCGTGCCGTAAACTACACCATGAACCGTCAGGCTATCCGCGACCTCGCAGCAAAAGAGCTGGGATTGCGCACAGCAAAGTACTTCTACGCCAAGACCTTCGAAGAGCTCGAAGCAGCAAGCCGCGAGATTGGTTTCCCATGTGTCATCAAACCTCTCATGTCGTCTTCCGGTCACGGCCAGAGCACAGTAGAGTCTCCTGACCAGCTGCGAAAGGCTTTCGACGACGCTATGGAAGGTGCTCGCGGTGACGTGAAAGAGGTTATCATCGAGGAGTTCATCCACTTCACATCCGAATTTACCCTCCTCACCGTAACCCAGAAGAATGGCGAGACAATATTCTGCCCACCAATCGGACATGTTCAGAAGGGTGGCGACTATCGTGAGTCTTGGCAGCCATACGCTATCTCTGAGAAAGACCTCAAGGATGCACAGGAGATGGCAAAGAAGGTGACAGCAGCCCTCACAGGTGCTGGCATCTGGGGCGTAGAGTTCTTCCTCACCGATACGGGTGTGGTATTCTCTGAGCTCTCTCCTCGTCCACACGATACCGGTATGGTGACACTCGGTCATACCACAAACCTCTCAGAGTTCGAACTCCATTTCCGTGCCGTTATGGGATTGCCAATCCATGACATCCGTCTTGAGCATGCAGGATGTTCTGCAGTAGTTCTGGCTGATAAGGACTATCATAGCGCAAGCGAAATAAACTACAACTTCACCGACTGCCTCAACGAAGAATGCACTCGCGTACGTATCTTCGGAAAGCCTGATGCACACTTCGGCCGCCGTCTGGGAGTAGTGCTCTGCTATGGTGAAAAAGATGCAGACCTCAATGCTCTTCGCGACAAGACAAAGCGTCTCGCTTCTACCATACTCGGCACCAATCCTTACATGGAGAAGTAAAAATTATGTACTATGCTGTGTGCATTATGCATTATTAAATAAAGATGACTCCGGTAGCCATATTTCACTCACCCTTCCCCACCAAGTTCGGCATACCACGCCAAGCAGGTGTAGTGAATGAGATACCTGGAACAATAATATTCTCGAAACCCTTCCGCACTCCTGACGCCATCAGGGGTCTGGAAGGGTTCGATTTTATATGGATTATATGGCAGTCTGCTGCCACCAATCCCTCCCCCACTGTTCGTCCTCCCCGTTTGGGAGGCAACACACGCGTCGGAGTCTTTGCGTCACGCTCTCCACAACGCCCCAATCCCATAGGACTCTCCTCTGTACGCATCAGCCACATTGACTATGATGCCCCTGACGGTCCCGTGATACATGTTCTCGGGGCCGACATCATGGACGGCACCCCAATCCTTGATATCAAGCCCTACATCCCCTATACCGACAGTCATCCGGAAGCCCGCGGCGGCTTTACCGACACAACAGATTGGAAACCCTTGAAGGTAGTAGGAACAGACGATCACGTTCTGAAGCAAATTCTGGAGCAAGACCCACGCCCACACTATCATGATGACCCCGACCGCATCTACGGCATGCAATACGACGGCAAAGACATACACTTTCAGGTGAAAGACAAAACCCTATTCATCACAGACGAATAGGGTTATTACTACGGAGAGAACAACAAAGCCCCAAGATTTTACCTCGAAGCTTTGAACCTGTTCACTGTCTGCGGAGAGAACAGGATTCGAACCTGCGAACCGATTTTGTCGGTTACACGCTTTCCAGGCGTGCCTCTTCAACCACTCGAGCACCTCTCCAAAAGTTTGCGGCTGCAAAGGTACAAAAAATATCTGAACTGCGCAAGTATTTAAGCATTTTTTTCAGGTTATTTTCAACTATTTTTAGCCTTCAATAACCCCCGATTATTGTGTAAAAGAAGACAGTGTAAACTTTACATCCTCCGGAGTCCGCACGTGCTGTTCCAAGGATTATACAAGTATTGACTCGAGGAGTCTGCAAATGTAATAAGAAAGGAGTTTCCCCTGAAAAACTCCTTATCATACTTGCCTTGTCATACTCACGAAAATTGCGGTTTAAACCTTTCACAATATTCAAAAACTGACCCTTATTACACCCCAAATCGCCCACAAGGTTGGCCATCATGCCACACAATTCCTTCCAAATGTTGTCTGGATACTTAAATTTAGAACCACTCACATGTGTGCCAAGTACGGGAAAAACATCGGAACAAGGGATTCATGCATGTCTTTTGAGGCCTGTGAGAGCAATCATTTAATGGTTTCTGTGACTTTTGAAGGCTTTGGCATCGCTGGAGCAACGCGATCAAAATATTGTAAGTCATTGCTTTTTAGAGAGTTATTTTTTTTTAAGTTTGACAAATCACAGTATCACAGTTATTTTAAAGGTACCCCTTCTTCCTTATTATATATATTATATATTATATATATTATTATATATCAATAAGTTACAAAGAATAGAGAAGAAAAATCACGATATAAAGGGTATCCATTTTTTTATTGTGATTCTGTGATTCTGTGACAATAAACCTATTAAACTACTAACCACCTTCTTTGCAATCTACGAGGCCTGTCTTACCAGTTCCTCCGTCAATTCCTCCAGGCGTTACTCTCTAAAAGAGAATACGAAGTAGTATCTGCCGTTCCTGCCCCTTGACAGCGTGCTGTTGTCATCGCGGGACAGAGGTGTATTCCTTTTGTGTTAGTAGTTCTATGCAACCCTTGACGCAATCACGCCAGGTGGCATCGAAATTGTCGGTGTACCATGGGTCTGCGACGTCTCTGTCTAACAGCATGCGAATCTTGCCATCAGGGTCTCCTCCGCACATCCTTGTCATATTGCGTATATTATAAGAGTCCATACCGATGAGCAGGTCGTAATAATCATAGTCTTTACGTGTCAGCTGACGGGCATATTTGCCTTCGCAACTGATGCCGTGTTCTGCCAACTTGCGACGTGCAGGGGGATAGACGGGATTGCCTATCTCTTCTGTACTGGTTGCCGCAGAGGCGATTTCAAACTCCCCTGCCCTACCAGCCTCGTTGACGAGGTGTTTCATTATAAATTCTGCCATCGGGCTGCGACAGATATTTCCGTGACAGACAAACAATATTTTATACATTTTTATAAACATTAGCGGGACACCCACTGTGGAGCATCCCGCCGACAACATCATATATTTATTAATCCAATTATCCCTGTACTGCTGCTACGCCTGGGAGCACCTTTCCTTCGATAGCCTCGAGGAGTGCGCCACCGCCAGTAGAGATGTAGCTTACCTTGTCGGCAAGACCGAACTTGTTGACGCATGCTACAGAGTCGCCACCACCGATGAGTGAGAAAGCGCCTTCTGCTGTTGCCTCTGCAATAGCATTGCCGATAGCGCGTGAACCATCGCAGAAATTGTCAAACTCAAATACTCCAGCAGGACCGTTCCACAGGATTGTCTTACAGCCCTTGATGGCTGCTGCGAACTTCTTCTGTGCCTCAGGACCTGCATCAAGACCTTCGAGGTTTGCTGGAATGGCATCAGAAGGATATACGCTCTGTGGTGAGTCGTTAGCGAACTCTGGTGCGCAGATAGCATCTGGTGCCATAACGAGTTCTACACCATTCTTCTTAGCCAACTCTTCAACACCGAGTGCAACGTCGAGCTTGTCGTTCTCGCAGATTGACTTACCTACCTCGCCGCCGTGAGCCTTTGCGAAGGTGTATGTCATACCACCGCATAGGATGAGCTTATCAACCTTACCGAGGAGGTTCTCGATGATGCCAATCTTTGAAGACACCTTTGAGCCGCCCATGATAGCGATGAACGGACGCTGTATGTTGTTGAGGACATTGTCAACTGCCTTTACCTCTTTCTCCATGAGGAGACCGAGCATACGGTTGTCTTTGTCGAAGTAGTTTGCTATAACGGCTGTAGAAGCGTGTGAGCGGTGTGCAGTACCAAAGGCATCCATCACCCAGCAGTCAGCATAAGAAGCAAGCTTCTTAGCGAATTCCTTCTGGCGCTCCTTCATTTCCTTCTTTGCAGCATCATAACCTGGGTCTGTCTTCTCGATACCTACTGGTTTACCTTCCTCTTCTGGATAGTAGCGGAGGTTCTCAAGCAGCAATACCTCACCAGCCTTCAGGGCAGCAGCTTCTGCATCAGCCTTTGCGCAGTCAGGAGCAAACTTAACCTCTGACACGCCGAGTGCCTTAGCAACAGCATCCTTAATCTGACCAAGTGACAGTTCTGGCTTTACCTTGCCCTTTGGCTTACCCATGTGGGACATGATTATGAGGGCACCGCCCTTCTCAAGAATCAGTTTGAGTGTTGGAACTGCACCACGGATACGGGTATCGTCGGTGATTTTACCATCCTGAAGAGGCACATTGAAGTCAACACGAACAATGGCCTTCTTACCTGCAAAATTGTAATCGTTAATGTTCATTTTTCTAAATTGTTTAATTTATAGGGTTAAAAAATAATTTCTGCGCAGCAAAGGTATAAAAAATAATTATAAATTATGAATTATGAATTATGAATTATGATTTTTTTCTTGTATTTTCAATTATTTTTCGTACTTTTGCAAACAAAAGAATACAATCGGCATGATAAATTACGACCTAAAGAGAATTTCGACCATCATATTTGATGTGGACGGTGTGTTATCGAAGAATACCATTCAAATGGACAAAGAGGGTAATCCGCTCCGCACCGTAAACATAAAGGACGGCTATAGCATGCAACTGGCTGTGAAGATGGGGCTGCGCCTTGTCATCATTACCGGTGGACATGATGCTGCCATAGCAAAGCGTTACAACTACTTGGGCATAAAGGATGTCTTTCTGTCGTGTGGCATAAAGATAAAGAAATACAGAGAATACCTGCAGGAAAACAACATCACCAACGAAGAGGTTATCTACATTGGTGATGACATTCCTGACTATGAGATTATGAAAGAATGCGG
>CAMNHS010000010.1 GCA_946539635.1 uncultured Prevotellaceae bacterium | reverse complement strand
TTATCTACGAGGTGAGATAGTGATGTATTTTGTCTGGACGCACATTTCCTTGTCTGCACGACGAATTTTTAAAATCCACTTCTGGAAATCTTCCCACGACAGCATACGTGGGAACAGGGTGCCGTCTGTACTGTTCTTAAATCTGTCTAATGCTTTAGAAAATTTCTGCGGTGAGAAGATAAAATACAGTTGGTTGAGATCTTGGTGATTTCCTTCTGTCGTCAATGTATATTCATCTATTATATCAGGATTTTCATCTTCTGCATAAACCTTCCTGCTGAAGAATTTATACTCTCTTCCATGCACAATGGTCTGAACTCCTTCCTTATTCCCTGCATAGGGCAGTAAGCAATAGGCTGTCTCGCCATCAAGGAGATATATAGTCAAGAAGCCGTCAACCGGAGAAGTAAAACTGACATAGATATTGTTTCCTGCTGTGAACTCAGAACTTTCAAAAGACACATCGGGTTTATTTCTCAATATCTTTGCTTCAAAGGCGATAGTGTTGTTAACTACCTCGCGTGCTTTTCCTTTTACGGTTGCTGTTAGATATATGATTCCTCCTTCCAGAGAGGGTACGACCTTCGGTTCTTCTATATCTGCCAGCCATTCGCCGTTCAACTCTCCTTCCGAGCCAAGGTGGACGAATTTTGATTCCGTGATATTGTTTTTGGAAATGATGCTGGTAGCAGATGCGCCACTAACGACTGTTCCGAAGTTCTCACGCAGAGCCTCTACCTTTGCACGGTTTACTGCATTGCGCTTTGCCTGCTCCATACTCTCATTATGGGAAGGATGATAGACATAAGTATATTCAACTGTCTTCACCTTCTGTCCCCAGCCAAAGGAGCAAAACGCAAATAATAGGAAGATATATATAATTAAATGTTTCATTTTTTTATGGGAGTGAGGAGGGAGTATCTTTATTTATCCAGCCTCCAACCGTTCCATTCTGAAGCTGGTAATGCCGAATGAGCTGTTGGGGTTTGCAGTTTGCCATTAAGACGTATGCTGTGCTGCTTTACGTTTTTGCTTATATATTCAGCCAGATTCTTATAGTTGGTTTTACCCTTATCCTCCTGCAATTTCTTCAGCAGGAAATATGTAAACAATCCATGTTTCTGATTTGCATAAGGATATGCTGTCTCATTTCCCGTGCATGCACTGAAGACAACCATATTAGTGGTTGGAGTTTCTTCTCTTGGGGTAATAATAACACCACGTGCGTCCTTATCCATCATAACACCATCTTTCTTTGTACCGCTGAAGCACGCATCAAGGAATACTGTAACAGAGGCAGGGTGATATGCTGTCAGTTCCTGATAGAACTTAGACAACTTATAGCCCGTGGATATATTACGTGGGGAAGCATCCGTAGGAAGCAGGTATGACTCATTGGTACGAGGATCTGGAAGACCATGACCAGAGAAATACACTATAAGTTTCATTTGTTCATAAGCTCTCTGGAAATCCTTCATACGGTCGATGGCATCAGTCATTTCGTTACCTGTCACATTTAGTTCGCAAATGATATTCTCAGAAGGCACACCCAGCACATCCTCACAATAGCGGCGGAAACTACGTCCGTCATTTAATGCAAACGGTACATCATCTACATTCTTATAATTCTCGTTAGCAAGGATAAGTGCGAATGTGTTTTCATTGCGATCCTTATTCTTAGGAACATTCACATCTACCGTAGATTCACCCACGTTAATAGGCTCATCGACAGGTGTTTCCTCTTTCTGAACTACTGGTGCATCACCGTTATCAAAACTTGCAAGCAAGTCATCGTCGTTCCATTCAGGCCTTGCTATACGGATTTTACCATAAGTCAACTGCTCATTTGCATCATATACGTAAGACTTTCCATAAGGAGTAGCAAACAATGCCTTTGACAACAGCAGTTTACCAGACTTATCAACCTTAAACTGAGGATTCTGGATTTTCACGCCGTGCCAGTTATCCTTAAACTTCTTTGCTTCATCATCAGCAATAGGAACCTTAAGATAGATATCTCCCTGACGTGTCTGGATACGATATGTCTGATGGTCAGGGTCATAAGGTTTGATAGTATTATCATCAAGGTTATAGGTATAGCTATATTCCTGGATGAATTCCCGCTCCAAATCATTCCTGCTTTTGACAATAAGAGCCTTTCGATTCTCTGGGTTGACACGCTTTTGATACTTATCTGCAGGTTCAAACTCACCGCGTCTTTCCCAATCAGACAATATTTTCTCCAACTTTGGCTGATACCAATCATTGAAATTAGGAGCTTTCTTACCCTCGCTCTGTGCAGTAGAAAATTGAAGCGTGGAATTTTGTTGTGCTACCCGTTCCCGCAGTCCATTAGCTTCAGGTGCACGTCCCACTTGTGTGAGAGCATCAGAAAGTGCTTCGACAATACGCTTGTCTTCCCTGACAGCATCAGGCAACTTGCTAATAGGTTCCAACAGTGTGATAGCCTGATTAAAATGCTCTGTAGCGCTTCCTCTCAAACTCTTAAACTCATCTTTTGAGGTGGCTGAATTACTCTTATTAATGAGAACTCCAGCCAGATTATAGTGACAAAATGCAAGTTGCTTGATGGTCGTTATATTGTTAGGATTCTGGTCATATACCTCCTTGTAAATCGGCAGTGCCTGCTCATAACGCTCATTTTGGTCATCGAAGGTAGCCTTGAGCAATTTCAGATTAGGGTCATTCGGCTCCAAGGCGAGAGCCCTGTCGAGCATCTCTTCCGCCCTTTTCTGATTGTTGCGGTTAATCAACAGCATTATAGCCTGCTTCAACATCTTCAGACTACGTGGATAGTTCATTATTCCCTCATCCAAAACTACTGCTTCATCATCGTATCGTTCCAATATCTCCAAATCAGCCGCAAGGAACTCGTAGCATATCTGCTGATTTTGCTTTTCTCCCAACTCTATGTATTCCTGCAGATAATTAACTGCCGACTCATAGTCACGTGAGTTATGCGATTCTGCTGCTACTATAAAGACATAGGCCGGATATTGGCTATTACGTGGAAGTTGCTCACCTTCAAATAAAGGGAGGTGCGCAATATTCAGGTAACACTCCAAAAATTTAGCAGCCGTTTTATTATCCCCTACACTACTATAGTAAATACCAGCATCCTCACATTCAGCACGCAATCTGCGCATTTTCACTTTTATGACAGACAAATGTTCCGAAGAATCCTCCCCTAAACATTTCATGTACCATTTGAAACTTTCCATCAAGGCCTTATACATTTCATCCTTGCTTGCGGTTGATTCATTCTTCATCATGAAGAATTGTGCATAGGCTACTTCAGCAGAATCAAAATATATCTGTGATGCAGAAACAACTACAGAATCTACAACAGCAGAATCTATTTCAGCCGTCTGTCCAGACATACTGCCTGTATTCTGTGCAGAAGCCTGCATCATGAAGGACAATGCAAGAACAAAGAAGGAATATCGTTTCAAAAAGTTCATCATCTATCTATATATAAGGTATTACTTCAATAAGTCCAAAGTCTATCCTCCGGATTATTGGGGGATAGACTTTGGTATTATGTATTTTTTAGTATGCTACATCATGGAAGATAAAGTTTACAGCTACGCGGCGGAACTCAGAGCCTTCCTTGTCTGAGACCTTAACTGCATACTTCTCCTTCAGTTTCATGTCCTTTAATGCAGGTACATTCTTCAAAACAGAACTACGTACACTTGTTGCACGTACCAATGACAACTCTTCATTAGACTTAATGCCAGTTGCTTTGGTTATCGTCATGTTTTCTGTCTTTCCATTAACATCAACAGCTTGGTCTTTGATATCGCCATATCTGCCATTATAAGCAATTTTCTTGCGAACAGGCTTTGAATCTGCAGAACCCTGATAGTTGATTGTCACTTCCTTACCAGGTACCATGTACTTGGCGAAATCACCATTCATAGACTCGGTGATAATCTTCAACATTGCTGTAGAAGCAGCTGAGCGGTCTGCATCATACTTACCAGGAGCAAAGTCATCCTTCACGCTGAAGCCATCCTTTACGTTATAGTCATAGTCAATGAGATAGTCAGCCTTTCCATCCTTTGCAGGAACTAAGCGAGCATTGACATTGATTGTTGTGTTGTCTGTAAGGATTCCCTTAGATTTTGCCTCAAGTAGAGCTTTGTCCGTAATCTGCTGCAAACGAACACGGTTCTCCATAACCTGCTGCAATGCGATGACTGGCATGAAGCCGTCGGTAGAAACCTGCTTGCCATCGGCTGGCTTGCGATATGTGTACTTCTTTCCTGTTGCAGGGTTGAGCATTTCAGTATAGAGCACTTCGAACTTGTCACCTGGGTTCAGGTTATACACAGTATTTGTTAACTGCAGGTTGTTTTTATTGAGTCCATTAAGTTCAGATTCTGGCACATCTGTAAGGAAGATAGTAGGCATGGCAGTGAATGCTACACCCAGCATATTAGCTTTCTGGTTATAAGACATGTCTGCAATTTCTGTATTGGCATGAGTCTTTGCAAGGTCTGTAGAGAGTTCCTTAGTGAATGCCAAACGCTGTGTTTCGATAGCCTCAGGTGCTGTACGAGCCAGATAGTCAGCTTTACTCTCACCCTTGACACGTTTCATCCACAACTTCATGCGCTCGTTGACACCAGCCTGCATCTGATCATAAAGAGACAGTGCCTTTGCTGCTGCAACAGGCTTCTCAACTACATGTACCTTATGTCCGAAATTATATGCGACACCAAGCATCAGAGAAGAGAACCAATCGGTGGAATTATTCTGGCGACCATTAAAATAGTCAGCAGTATTATTCATTCTATATTCCAATGAAAGGCTTAAAGGCTTCGCAATCTGATAGTCAAAACCTACACCTACACGCAGGTTGCGGGCTATATCAGGTTTTGTAGAAGTTGGGCGTACACCTTTTTTTGTAATACAGTTAAGACCAATACCACCCAATACATAGAGTTTAGCCTTTGAGTCACTCATGCCGACGAAAGAGAACAGGTTAATCATGGCATCGAGATTGAAGTTCAGGTAATTGAACGATTCATAGTTGTCACCGTACTTAATGGCTGACTTCAGGCCTTCAGCGCCAAAACGTGCACCGATAGCAGGTGCGAACCAAGTACCCACATTCAGTCCAAAGCTTGGTTTCATCAAATCACCACGTGAACCAGGAGTGAAAGGGATATGCAAACCACCCTGTCCCTGGACGAAGTAGTAAGAAGTGTAGCTTTCGCTTGTCTGAGTCTGAGCGTTCGCCATTGTTGGGGCTATCATTAATGATGCTGCCAACATTAAACTTTTAAAACTTTTCATTTTCATTTAATTATTAAATTATTATATGGTAATTATTATAGTCTTTTATAATTTGAATCCAGCAATATCAATGTTATGCCATTAGGCTCCATAGCAGCCTGTCCTACTGAAGCGCCAATATAGGTTGGGTCACAGACTACGAATTTTCTATTGTCATACATATAGTACTCGCCATCTACATCCTCTTTAAAATCCACTGCCATTGCCAAGTGACCAGGGTAATATACCAATACGACGTCAAGTCCTACGAGGTCACGAACTAAATGCGACAGGAGGATAGATCTGTCTTCACAATCACAGAAAGGATAGAACAGGCTCTCTTCTCCAAAGAATGCGCGATCGTGTCCCCAAACATTGTCATCATATTCATATTCTAAACCGGTCTGTACCCAGTTGAGCAGATGTTGTACTGCATCTAAATTTGACATTCCCGCAAGTTTCTCCCTCATCTGTGGGTAAAGTTGTTCCTCTAAGCTTTTATCCATTGGAGTATTAGCATACATAGCCCAACGTGTCATGAAGTTATTATTGACAGACGATGGAGGATAAGTCTCATAGAAGTCAATGTAATTCTTATTTGACCTGATAGTGAAGCTGAAATCACTATATCTGCGCGAGGTTATAGTACGTTCCACTGTTGGATTATCAGCAAGGTCCTGCGATGCAGAAATCTGTAGTGAGAGGGTACTCTCCTTCGGGAATCCAGCCTTACATATATTCAATGTTCCCTCTCTGTTTCCCTCCAAGAGGAAATATGATGAATCGTCAATATAGAAGTAAGACTTGTTGTAAAGCATGTAATCACTTGCTACCAGCATGTATAGTTTTGTACCATCCTGTGCCAGACGCATCTTGTATCCCGACTGTGAGTACAGGAAAGCAAGTGCCAATGTAGCTTCATTAGTATTCTCTCCATAAAAATGGTTTGTCAGAGCTAACAACATCTGATAATATGCCCAGTCAGAGAAAGCGTGGTTCTTACGTTCCTGAAGACAGTCAAAAAGCATATTATCAAACTGTGTCTGCGAGAATTTCTCAATAGCATCTGCCACATCATTTTCACTAACACTTGGCAGGGTAAACTTGCAGTTGTCACCGATACGCACACGACACTTCGTACCAAACACATCAAATGCCATATAATCGTTAGAAGTCTCCTGCTGTTCACGCACCTCTGACAATGGTTCAGGCTGCTTCACAACTGGAGGCGGTGGCAACACCTTTTCATACGTCAGCTGAACGTTTTGTCCTTTGTCAACTGGCTTTGGTTTATCCACAGGCTTTGGCGTATCAGCATTTCCTTTGGCAGCCTTATCCTTATTTTTCCTCTTGAATATTTTCTTTAACTGATCGCCAAACCACGATGCAGTCTCTGCATCAGCATCGGGTGCCAATACAGGAACGATTTCTTCTTCTTCAGGCACAGGGACCGGTTGCTCTGGTTTAAACTGTTGCCACGCCTCGCGAACGAATTTTGCATACTCCTCCAAGCACTTCTTACGGAAGTCATCATAATCCTGGCGTGCCTTCTGGCTGAAAGCATCAAACTGTGCCCGGAAATCATTATGCGATGCTTCTTTCTTTACATATTTCTCACGTGTCACAGTAGCCGGATCGCTAACATAGCGAGCCTTAACCTTTGGAGTCTTGCGCACTTCTGCCAATACAGACTTGACATAGTCTTTAGTACGTGTCAGCACGGTATGGTTACTGTCTGCAAGTTTCTCTTCCAAGGCAGCCCAGCCAATAGACTTAACAGTATATTCCTTACTGGTCGCCTCATCAATAACTGTCAAAGAACCATTATACGGGATATATACCTTTGTCTCTAATGTCAAGGTAGCGCCCTTACCCAATGGACTTTTTCGTCCTTTGTCTATATATTCTGCACCACCAGTAACAGCCGTTACGACAAGACGCTGCTGAGCCTGCACAGTAATTGATACAAGCATCAGAAGAGCGAAGAATAAAGCAGAAAATATTCTTTTATCCATAATCATTTATTTGATTTATAGTTTACTATTGTGTCATACAGATTTACAGCCGATGGTATTACAGCTGTTGCGGCAATAGCAAAGCCGAGGTTTATGCTGATATTATATTCACTGAAAAGTATGAAACCAGCCCACATGAACACAGCTACTACTGAGAAAACCACGAGGCCAACAGCAAGACCTAATGACAATATTGACCGGAATAGCAGATTACGTCTCGTTGCAAACTCCATATATGTCATCCTGACGTATGTTACCAACAACACCACCAAGAATGATATTATCCACATCAGCCACCCTGACACGACTTTCACATCATCATGTTTTAACATTGTGGAAATGCCGTATGCCAACAACTCTGTTCCTGCGATTTTCCCCAATGGCGTATAGTGCATATCCGTTTCTTCTTTCATGGCACCTAACAACACTACTCGATCCTCAATCAGCTCTGGATGCATCATGACATCTGCATATTTTACCACTTCAAAATGCGTCGGTGCGAAGTTGATACGAATTTCCTTATCCGTAAGTGGCATCACCTCTTCTCCGGCATATTTGTCAGCAACCTTCTTGATGAACGATGGCGTTAGTTTTCCTTTATGCATGCGGCCGACACTAAGACTACGCTTCAAGCCACCATACAATTGTCTTGGCATATTGACATAGCCCTCCATAAGAGAGTCATTCGGCATAAAGAATGAATGCACCTCCTCTTCAGTTCTGTCAATAATCTTGTAAGCAAAAACAGCATTACTCTTACTTACTATTTCCAGAAGCATCTTATCACCGATGGTATCTTCTTTCAGACCTTCAAAAACGATATCCACACCCAACACCTTAGGCTTCAGTGCTGTAATCTCAGAAATAGTATTTGCAAGGTCGCGTCGGCTGATAAGTTCCGTCATGTCAACGATGGTGACTACACGATTTGTATCAACACCGTCTGACGAACTCATTATCTGATAGTAAAAGTCTTCAAAGGAATAGTCACCAATAGCCTTTGCCACAGGACTAAACACTTTTAGATTGAAGGCAAACAGACCGTAAATCGCAATAATAACGAATGACAGCACTGTTATGCCCACATACCGTATAAAACCGTTGTTTTTCAAATTGGACATTGAATAAAAGTCTATTGGTTATTAACCTTTTTTTGTCGCCTCACTTTGTAAAAGAATCCCGTTGAGCCAAGCAAAACTTTTACTTACTTCGACAACATCTCCATTGTCTTCTCGCTCATCTTCATTCCGCGTTTTTCCATTTCCTCACGGATAGCGTTCTTGGCGATTTCCTTAATATCAGAGGCTTTTGCTGCAAGACGCACCAACACCTCTCGGTTCTTATTGGACAATTCACGATAAGCCTCAACAGCCACCATCACACGTCCCAATTTCTGAGAAGTGATTGTCTTAGATTCACTCAACATTGTAGTCATAGAAGCAGCTTCCTCATTATCCAATTGCTTATTACCAACCATATTGTCTATCAAGCTGGTAGCCTCCGTACTTATACTTCTGGCAATCTCCAAGCGAGCAAGTTCCGTTGCCTGCATACGGGCTGCATCATAGTTTCCAGCTACACTCTTACCTTCGCCCAACAGATACAACTGATTCATATCTTCATCAATGTCAAGAGCATACATATATGCCCTATCCAACTGCTTCTCCAATGGCAAAGCACCAGGTGAAACTTTCCATCCTTCTTTCTCCATCTTTTTAGCTTCCTTACGGGCATCCTTAGAAGCTTTTTCTTTCAGAATACTTTTGGCTTGCTTAGACTTCAATTGTGCTGTTGTCTGACACATTGCACTCATTGACAACGACAGTGCTGCGAGCACTGCAATAAATCTCATTGCCTTCATAATTTTTATTGTTTAAGTTAACTAATTAGATTAATTTTCGTTAATTGTTCTTTTATGTAAATCGGTGCAAATATACATACTTTTGTGAAATTATCCAAATAAAAACAAAAAAATTGCATCTTTCAAACAAATTTATGGGGTTTTCGTAAGATTATTGTGCCTTTTTCATGCAATCCGAACATTATTTTGTAGTTAAATTACCTAAAAATGAGTATTGTCCTCCTGCCAAAAAAGCCATACCTTTGCATCCGCAAACATAAATTGACCATTATTCTTCATTATACCTTTTATATATAAATATGGCAAACAAGACAATACTCTCACTCCTTCTTGCATGCAGCATAGGCAGTGCAGCAGCGCAGGGTAACACAGATGCTACTACCGGCGCGACAAACAACATTTATCATCCTGCAAGTTCTTCCACCAAGGCAAACGCCGACTCGGTCTGCAAGCAGTCAGCCGTAATGGAGACACTTCCCGAGGATGCCAACACCATATACGGCGACCTCAACAGCTTCAGCAAATGGCGCATCGGCGGCTACGGTGAAGCAGTGGCAGCATTCAAGAAGTATGGCACAAACCGTTTCTACGGACACGCAGAAGGTAATGCCAAAGAGAGCCGCAACACCATTGCCATACCACGTGCCGTGATTGCCGGCGACTATAAATTCAACAAGAAATGGATTCTCGGCATCGAGATAGAGTTCGAAGCTGGCGGCACAGGTACGTCGTATGAACTGGAGAATACCGAGAACGGAGAATACGAGACAGAAGTAGAGAAAGGCGGCGAGGTAGCACTAGAGCAACTTCACATCACCCGCCTCATCCACAGAGCCTTCAACGTGCGTGCAGGACACATCATAGTACCCGTAGGCATCACCAACAACCACCATGAGCCAAACCAATTCTTCGGCACCGTACGCCCCGAAGGCGAGACAACGATAATCCCCTCTACATGGCATGAAACAGGACTGGAGTTCTTCGGCAACTTCGGCAAAGGATATGCTGCTTTCGACTACGAGGCAATGATAGTCACGGGTCTCAACGCCAACGGCTTCGACAGAAATAAATGGGCTGGCGGTGCCAAGCAAGGCAAGTTTGAGGTTGACAACTTCACCTGCCCCGCCTTCGTGGCACGCCTTAACTGGCACGGTGTAAAGGGTCTGCGCCTCGGCACGTCCTTCTACTACTGCAGCAACGTCGGAGGAAATGCCGACAAAAGCCAGACATACGCAGGAATGGGAAAGACACCGGTACGCATATACACCCTGGACGGACAATACCGCAACCAGTGGGTAGAGGCACGCACAAACTTTATGTGGGGAAACCTCACGAACTCTTCCGTGCTGTCGGCAAAGAACGGCAAACTGTCAAACAAGTCGGGCTACTCACGCCTCACACCGGTAGCACACAAGGCTGTCAGCTATGGCGGAGAAGCAGGCGTGAAGATAAAGGGATTCTTTAACAACTGCCCGAAATTCCCAGACATCATCCCGTTCGTAAGATATGAATACTACAACTCTCAAGAGGACGTTATAGCCCCCTACAATGCCGACGACCGCCTGAAGGTAGGAATGTTCACCGCCGGCATCAACTGGCGCGCACTGCCATGCCTCGTAATAAAGGGCGACT
Organism: uncultured Prevotellaceae bacterium; assembly: GCA_946539635.1. Classification (GTDB taxonomy): domain Bacteria; phylum Bacteroidota; class Bacteroidia; order Bacteroidales; family Bacteroidaceae; genus Prevotella. The sequence goes on along the minus strand of CAMNHS010000010.1, from coordinate 7,967 downwards.
ACACCACACGCAGAATTGGAGGCGGAAAATACAACAACGAAAACGAATTCGCCATCGGCATAGCATACACAGGATGGTTTGCAAAAAAGTAAGCCCCATAAGGCTCATAAGCCCTATATGCCCCATAGAACCAATAAGACCAATAAAACCAATAATTTTTCAAAAAAATAATACCAACTATGAAGAAGATTTTTAAAAGTGCAATGTTTTTTGCAGCAGCCGTAACACTCGGCTTAACATCATGCGGCAGCGATGATGACAACAACAATTCAGCACCTACACCTGCCGCTGTTACAGACCCTCAGAACCTTGAATACACATCTGAACTGGCGGCAGCCTGGGGCAACTATGCAGTGAATGTCGCAAAGCTCCTTGAGGACGATGCTACAAACCTCTACAACGAGTGGAACAACAATTACGCTCAGAAGTTTAAGAATGCCGACGCCAGCATCGGCTTTGACTCCTACGACGCATGCGTAGAGCAGATGATAGACGGATGTATAGACATCGCCAATGAGGTAGGAGCAGCAAAAATCGGTGAGCCAGTGGATTACTGGAACGCTGGAGACAGGACAAAAGCCCTTTATGCCGTTGAGTCATGGTACAGCTGGCACTCTCGTGATGACTATAAGAACAACATCCTGTCCATCGCCAACGCCCTCGTTGGCAAGTGCCTGACAGAAGCAGAATTCAGAAGCTATGCCAGCTATGACAATCTTAAAAACGCCATCAACAGCAGCAATCTTCCAGAAAACTCTATTATGGGAATAGAAGGAATCGGTGCTGACAAAACATGGCAGAAGATTGTTGCAGCATGGGAGGCTATTGACAATATCCCACAGCCATTCCGCAACAACATCGGTTCTAACGAGGCAGCAAAGGCAATGGACGCATGCGCAGAACTCAACAACAGCCTCGCAGAAATGAAGAGCTACATCGCTACACTCGATGACGATGACCTTAAATCAATAGTCCAGCAATTTGTTGACAACGTTGTTTTACCAACATATAAGGATCTCGTAGCAAAGAACAAGGCATTACTCAATGCAGTAAGAGCATTCCAGGCAAATCCTTCAGACGCTACCTTTGCAAGTGCTTGTGAAGCATGGCTCGCAGCACGTCAGCCATGGGAGACATCAGAGGCATTCCTCTTCGGTCCGGTATCTGACATGGGACTTGATCCAAACATGGACTCATGGCCACTTGACGCAGCAGGCATCTACGAACTGCTGAAATCACAACAGTGGTCAGAAATGCAATGGAGCGGCGACTATGACGAAGAGGACGAAGCAATAGAAGCAGCACAGGCTCTCCGCGGATATCACACATTGGAATACCTGCTTTTCAAAGACGGTCAGCCACGTAAAGTGAATAACTAACTTAAATGAAATATAATAAAACAGCACAAGCACTGGCAGGACTCAAGTTCCTGTCAGTGCTGGCAACGATAATTACAGGGAGCATTTTTCTTGCTTCCTGTTCTGCCGATACAGAGGGTACCGACAGCTTTGAAGAAAAGCATGCAGCAGAACTGCAGAACATGGCGCTCTCAGCCGGCACCTCAACTATATTCCTCGATTCATCAAAATCATTTGATACAGATGCCGAGTGGCTGAGCGGTTCCTATGCAAGCCGATTCAATACAGGCGACCGCCTCTATGATAATATCACCGATAAATACGGCCCCGTATATGCAGGATATTCATGCGGCTCATGCCACCTTAATGCCGGCCGCACCACGCCAGGCGTATGGAACAACATAAGGACGGATGCCGATGGCACGCCCGTATATGGTTCCGGCACTAACGGTATGTCGGCAATGCTGATTTACGTATCACGCAAGAACGGCAAATTCTTCCAGAACTACGGACGCGTGCTGCACGACCAGTCCATCGTCGGAGTAAAACCGGAAGGAAAGTTAGAGGTGCGCTACAACTTCGAGAAGGGACGCTTCCCTGATGGCGAAGAGTACGAATTGGCACATCCTAACTATACCATAACCGAATGGTACATCCCGATGTGGGACGATGTTCAGGGGAAATATGTTGACATAAAGCCCGAAGAGTTGTTCTGCACCGTCCGCATACCACTGCGCCATGTCGGCATGGGGCAGATGATGGCACTCGACCGCAGCGAGATAGAACGACTGGCTGCACAAAGCAACTACCCGGAATATGGTATCTCTGGCAGATGTAACTATATCACGGAAAAAGGCGTTACGGGAGTCGGGCTGTCTGGCAACAAGGCACAGCATCTCGACCTTACCGTAGAATTAGGATTCTCTTCCGACATGGGCGCTACGAACTCACGCTATCCGGAAGAGATATGCGAAGGACAGCTACAAATGGTGGAAGGCTCAATGATGGGACTGACCTATGACCAGTTGGATGTTTCCACTGAAGACATGGAATGTGTTGACCTGTACCTGCACAGCCTCGGAGTGCCCGCCCGACGCCTTGGCAGCAAGACCCGCACGGTGACCCTCAACGGCACACAGATAACGATGACAGAACGCGAGGCAATATCCCTCGGCGAAAAGAAATTCTACGAGGCGAAATGTCACCTGTGCCACGTCACCACCCTGCACACAAGGCCACGCGGCGCTGCACTGCTATGCGGCACAGAGCTACCATGGCTGGGCAGTCAGACCATACATCCATACAGCGACTACCTGCTCCACGACATGGGATCAGAAATCATGGGCGTAGGCCTCAACGACAATTACGTCAGTGGGCTGGCACGCGGCAACGAATGGCGCACCACACCGCTATGGGGCATCGGACTGCAGAAGAAGGTAAACGGACATACATACTTCCTGCATGATGGAAGGGCACGCAACTTCAAGGAAGCAATCCTGTGGCATGGCGGCGAAGGAGAAGCATCCAAGAACCTCTTCAAAGCCATGAGCCGTCAAGACCGCGAAGCACTGATATTATTCCTAAGTTCACTATAACTCCCCCTTTAACTCCCCTTTATAAGAAAAATGAAAACAATTATTCTGGCTGCCTTTGCAGCACTTACAACAACAAGCATATATGCAGAGTCGCTATTGACGGATACTCTGACATCTGCCCCGGCAGAAGAAACATTTGACGCAGAAAACGGTGTCGTTACGATTGGCAGCGACCGTATGTTCCAGATAGAGTCCAAGGACCACCGTTTCTCCTTCAAACCATACTTGATGCTCCAAACCACAGCGAACTTCAATTACTATGACGATGAAGGATTGGACAAAGCCTATAATCAGGACAACGTAGCCAACAGCGGTTTTTCCTTTCCCTATGCCGTCTTAGGTTTTACCGGTAAGGCTTTCAAAAACATTACATACAATCTCTCCATAAATGCCGCAGCATCAGGAGCCGCCATCCTCCAGCAGGCTTGGTTTGACATTTATATCTCCAAAGGTCTGGCTGTAAAAGCAGGTAAGTTCAAGACACCATTTACGAGTGCCTATCTTACCACCCTTGGCGAGACACTATTTCCAATGCTGCCGATATCTCTTACCTCTTCCGTCATATTGCCATACTCTCTTAATGCTGCCAACCCAAAGATTGGAACAGGTTTTGACCTCGGCGTAATGCTCCACGGAAAGATTTGCCCAGTTATAGGTTATGAATTCGGCATCTTCAACGGCAACGGTTCCGGTTCGAATCAAGCTACGAAGACTTTTTCCGATGACTGGCACATACCATCATTGCTTTACGCCGGCCGTCTGTCGTGGACACCATACGGCAACATGCCACGCACGCAGGGCAACAACAAGATGCTCAACGAGCACAAACTGGAAGTAGCACTTTCCGGCAGCATAAATGTTGAAGCAGAAAACGAAAGCACCAATGACACCCGCGTCGGTCTTGAGGTTAGCTATCTCAGCGGCAGATGGTTCATAGGCGGTGAATTCTACTGGATGAATGTAGGTTTCACAAAGCGTCAGAAGATTAACGAAAGTTACAACTACATCGGTGGCTATGCCCAGGCAGGCTACTTCGTTGGCAAGCAGTGGCAGCTGGCTGCACGTTACGACCTCTTCAACCGCAACGGAACAGGGTCTGACGGCATCTTGAACAGTCCAGCAGTAGGTTGTAACTATTTTATCAAGAATACAGGTCTAAAGCTCTCCGCTATGTATCAGTTTGTCGGCAGGACAGGTCACAAGACGCAGCTCGACAGAGACAACGACGACCTCGGCATTGCAAAACACAGTGCAATAGTAATGATGCAATACACATTCTAATTTTGAATTATGAATTATGCCTATTCTTTGCTGACAATCGTATTTTTGTTAGTTTTTGCGACATCATGTGACGACGGTCATGTTGATGAAAAGACATATGTGTATAATACCGATTCATACAACGTGCAGTTATCTGGCAATTTCACAAAAGCAAACACATGGGGCGGCAAATACACTCTTGCACTATGCGGCTTTAACGAAACAGACAAATATGCTACCATAGCGAAGTCTCTCTCCAACATTGATGGCGAGGCTACAATAAAGCTTTCAAACATTCCTCCGGAAACAAAAACGGTAGAAATTGCAGTCATCAACATACTACGAGAGCGTATGGCTACGTTATATAAATACGATATCAGTGATACAGACAATATCAATGACACTATTAAAATTAACGTCGGCGAAATGAACCTGGGTATGTTTGCCCATATCAACAACAATCTGTTTCAAGGCACGAAGACGAGCTGTTCCAAGTGTCATTCCGGCAATGCCCCGCGTGCAGGACTGGACCTCAGCACCGACAAGGCGTACAGCAGTATCGTCGGAGTAGCATCCACGAAATCTCCTGACAATCTGTTGGTGAAGGCAGGGGATGCAGAAAACAGTTTCCTGTACAAAGTCATTTCTGTCGGCGACGAGAACATACACTACTCACACACACAACTCACGACAGACGAACAAACGATGCTTGACATCTTAAAGCAATGGATTGAAGCCGGTGCGAAAGAATAGTACATCATACATACAATTAGTTACTGCGATGGCAATGCTTCTGATATCATGCTCAACGATTGCAGCAGCAAAGATTTCAGTACTTGCCCGCGAGGATGCTGACGAGGCAAAAACACACCTTATATTATATAATGAGCGTGTATGTCCCCTCAACAGCCTTGCATTAGATTTCACTCGGCAGCTCACTGGCGGCAGTACATACCGAGGACTCAGCGCAGAGCAATTACTGCTATCGATACCCTATGCTCCGGAATTATGGTCAGAACAAGAACTGCTCCATATAGGAAACACTACACTCAAGAAGAGGCTGGGCATCACAACCGACAGGGCGAGAATAAAAGATTTCTTTACCCCATCTGGAGAATATCGTCTAAAGCAACTCCTGGATGAAGAGAACAGCAAGCCTACCTCCGCTCAAGATGCTTCCCTAATAGAGGCTATACATACTGCCGACGAGCAGATAGCCCTTTTTGAATCGGATGTAAAAGGGACGCTGATACAGCCATACCGAGGAACCGGTGTCAGCATGATACGCATAAAGGCAGAAATCCTGTATAACACAATCAGAGCACTCATACCACCTGCTTATTTGCCCAAGACAAAAGACACCGTATTTCCGTTTGGAGTCAGCATTATTCTTGCAATCTTGGGTTATATAACATTGGCAAACCTCTGGAAAGACGAAAAATCAATAATATGACATACAACAATATATATTTCGAAGAACTCGGAGTAACGGCAGAGTTTACTACTTTCTCCCCAGAAGGGAAGACTATGGAACGTCATGCCATACTCCATGTAGAACCACGTGGCGAACTGTTTGCACGGCAGATATCCCGTCTGCAAGAAGCAGAAGAAAAGGTCATTGCACTTGCCCCCACTCTCAAGAAAGTCTTTAAGCGCTACTTCTTCAGCGACATTGTCAACCAAGCGCCATGTGTGCCTGCTGACAACAGTTGCACAACCTGCTTCATACAGCAGCCACCACTCGACGGGTCCAAGGTTGCCGTATGGATATACCTTCAGAAGGCCGAAGACATAACCTTTAAAGACGGCTTAACCATCGTAAAGAATAATGGCTATGAACACTATTGGCAGATGGGGAAGTATGAGACACAAGGCAATAGCTACACCCAGACACAGGTAATGCTGTGCAATTATGAAGAAATGCTTGAGAACCATGGTATGACAATAGAGCGAAACTGCGTCCGCACATGGTTCTTCGTAAGAGATGTCGATATTCTATACAAGGGCATGGTTGAAGCACGCAAGGCAAACTTCTTCAGTCATGGCATGACGGAAAACACCCACTATATTGCATCAACAGGAATCGGCGGCGTTCCGCAAGATACCAATAGTATCCTTGTCCTTGACACATATGCCATTAAGGGTATTGCAAACAATCAGCAGCAGTATCTCTATGCTCCGACACACCTCAATCCTACCAGCGAATATGGAGTAACATTCGAACGTGGCACCGTCGTAGAATTTGGCGACCGAAAACACCTATACATATCCGGTACGGCATCTATAAATAATAAGGGTGAGGTGGTTCATGTCGGAGATATCATAAAACAAACCCGACGAATGTGGGAAAATGTCGAAACCCTTCTTGCTGAAGGAGGAGCAGGATTTGATGATGTCATGCAAATCATTGTCTATCTCAGGGATGGTGCAGACTATGATACTGTTAAGAAAATGTTTGAAGAGAAATTTCCTGAGACCCCATTTGTCATTACGCTGGCCCCAGTGTGCCGTCCACAATGGCTCATAGAAATGGAGTGTATGGCAATAACCCCAAATGACACGAGGGAGTATAGAGATTTTTAGGCAAACCTTTTAAGAGTTTTTAACATTGCGGCACAAAGGAGTGGGAAATAATCCCGCTTCTTTTGCGTTTACCTATAGTGAGATTGGCTAAGGCTGCAATTAAGCAAAGGCAAAAGAGAACTCGTTCTCATTTTGCTGAGCGAAAGCAGGTTCGACGAAGTCAAAGGCTGAAAATGAAAAGACTAAAAGAAATGACAAGGCAAACGGTAATTGGAGGAACTCCGGTTCTACACCTTCTATATTTACCCTTACTCATCTTCTTACTCTACCCCACTCAACTGAAGGCTCAGTACGAACCATACTTCTCTCACTACTTCGATATGCAGACAGCCTTTAACCCTGCGGCGGCAGGTAAGGAATCGAAGATGAATCTATATGCTGGTTACGCTATGACAATGGCGGGGTTTGAGCATGCTCCTCAGACAATGATAATCTCTGGTGACTATCCCATCGCAGCCTTTGGGGCAATACATGGTGTCGGTGCCCAGATAATGAGTGATAAGATCGGTCTCTTCACTCACCAACGTATCAAGGGTTTGTATGCCATTAGAAAGAAATTAGGCCGCAGTGCATACAGCGGTCAACTCTCTGTCGGCATACAGCCAGGTATTATCACAGAAAAATTCCGTGGCTCGGAGGTGGAACTTGGCGAGGATAATGATGATGCTTTCACCAAGAGCGACATTGACGGCAACGCCTTTGACCTGGGGCTTGGAGTGCTTTTCCAAAAGGGAAACTGGTATGCAGGTCTCAGTGCTCAGCACCTCACATACCCCAAGGTGATGCTCGGAGAAAGGAACGAGATAAAGATCGATGCAACATACTACGCCACAGGCGGTTACGACTTTCAACTACGTAATCCGTACCTAAAGATTGCTACTTCCGCCTTAGTAATGACTGAAGGAGTTACGTATCGTGCAGATATCACGGGACGTATTATATACACCTTTGACCAAAGGATGTTATACGCAGGCATCAACTACAGTCCGACCCGATCTGTAACAATACTCGTCGGAGGCACTTTCAACGGATTCAAGGTAGGCTATTCCTTCGAGGGTTACACCAATGACCTTGGTTTCCGCAATGGTTCACACGAACTGTTCTTGGGTTACTCAATGAACGTTGACCTCGGCAAACACGGCAAAAACAGATATCAGACGACGAGAACGCT
>CAMNHS010000009.1 GCA_946539635.1 uncultured Prevotellaceae bacterium | reverse complement strand
GATAACGTTTAACGGTTAAAGGTTAACGGTTAAAGACTTGAAACCTGAAACCTGAAACCATTATATCTACCTCATAAACAGCATTTCGCGGTATTTAGGAAGTGTCCAGACTTCGTCATCGACTTTCTCTTCGAGTTTATCGATATGATAACGCACCTGCTCCATGATGGGTTCTACGGTATCGTGGTAGGCAATGGCCTTCTCGCGGATAGATGTTATCTTGTTGGCTACGCGACGGGCATTGGTGAGGGCTTCGCATCCTTCCTCAATAGCCTTGATGTGGCAAGAGAATTCATTGATGAGGGAGAGGTTTGACTGTGCTACCGTCTGGAACTGCTCTTCTGAGAGGACTGCCTTCAGGGCTGCTACATTTTGTGCCAACTTTGTCTGATAACCTACTACCTGCGGTATGATATGGTTGATGGAGAGGTCGCCAAAGATGCGTGCTTCTATCTGCACCTTCTTGGTGTATGTCTCCCACTTGATGTCATTACGGGCTGCCAGCTCCTTGCGATTCATTATGTTGAGACTCTCAAACATCTTGATGGTCTCAGGGTCGGTGTATCTGTCAAAAATAAGCGGACAGGACTTCTCGACATCGAGGCCACGTTGCTTTGCTTCTTCCATCCATTCGTCGGAATAGCCATTGCCGTCAAAGCGTATTGGCTTACAGGTCTTGATATCCTGACGCAGCACCTCAATGATAGCAGAGGTCTTCTCCTTACCAGAAGCGATGAGGGCATCAACGCGTTCCTTGAAGTTTACCAACGCCTCTGCAACGGCTGCGTTGAGGGTTATCATGGCAGCTGCACAGTTGGCCTCAGAACCTGGAGCGCGGAATTCGAAGCGGTTACCGGTAAAGGCGAATGGTGATGTCCGGTTGCGGTCGGTATTGTCAATAAGCAGTTCTGGAATAGAAGGGATATCGAGCTTCAAGCCTGCCTTACCAGCGATGTATATGGTGTCGTCGGTGCTGTTCTCAAAATGGTCGAGTACCTCTGTGAGCTGTCGTCCGAGGAAAGAAGAGATGATAACAGGAGGTGCCTCATGTCCACCGAGACGATGGGCATTGGTGGCACTCATGATAGAGGCCTTCATCAGTCCGTTGTGCTTGTAAACACCCATGAGGGTCTCTACCACGAAGGTAATGAAGCGCAGGTTGCCAAGGTCGTCTTTACCAGGTCCGTGGAGCAGTATGCCGGTATCAGTTGCGAGAGACCAGTTGTTATGTTTTCCTGAACCATTGATGCCATCGAAAGGTTTTTCGTGGAGCAGACAACGGAAACCGTGCTTGCGAGCCACCTTCTGCATCAGTGACATAATGAGCATATTATGGTCAACGGCAAGGTTACACTCTTCATAGATAGGAGCCAACTCAAACTGGTTTGGCGCTACCTCATTATGACGTGTCTTACAAGGGATGCCGAGTTCCAAGGCCTGTATCTCGAGGTCTTTCATAAATTCTGCAACACGCTCTGGTATAGCACCAAAATAATGGTCGTCCATCTGCTGGTCTTTTGCTGAGGAATGCCCCATCAGGGTGCGTCCTGTCAACAGCAAATCGGGACGGGCAGAATAGAGACCTTCGTCAATGAGGAAGTATTCCTGTTCCCAACCGAGGTTGGTGATGACCTTTCTCACCTCCGGGTTGAAATATTGTGCTACTGCTGTAGCAGCCTTGTTAATAGCCTGCAGACCTTTCAGCAAAGGTGTCTTATAGTCAAGAGCCTCACCTGTATAAGAGATGAAGACAGTTGGTATCATCAAAGTGTCGCCCATTACGAAAACAGGAGAGGTTGGGTCCCAAGCAGAATAGCCGCGAGCCTCGAAGGTAGAACGGATGCCACCTGAGGGGAAGGAAGAAGCGTCTGGCTCTTGCTGAACGAGCGACTTGCCAGAGAACTCTTCTATCATGCCACCCATACCATCATGTTCTACGAAGGCATCATGCTTCTCGGCAGTAGTATTGGTGAGAGGCTGGAACCAGTGGGTGCAGTGTGTCACACCAAGTTCCATTGCCCATTGCTTCATGCCGTCGGCAACCTTGTCTGCTGTCTGACGATCTAACGGGGAACCATTGTCTATGACATCGAGCATCTTGGTGTAGGTGTCTTTGTCAAGATACTTGGACATCTTTGCTTTGTTAAAGACGTACTTGGCAAAGAACTCTGAAGGACGCTCTTTGGGGGACTGTACATAGAGAGGATGCTTCTTAAAGGCATCACCAACAACCTGGAATCTTAAATTGGGCATTTGTGTATGGTGTTATAGTTGAAAGTTGATAGTTGAAAGTTTGCTAACTGATTTTTGGATGCAAATTTAGTTTTTTTTTGCGAAATATGCAACAAAAAGTGGTGTTTTTTTATTTTAGGGGAACTTCTCCCCATCCGAGTAAGTGACGATTTTTTATTTTTTTACCTTGTAAATATACTTTATAATGACCAGGGGAAAGGGTGGGGAGGTTATTCTTATACCCCAAGAAAATAGCATTTCCATGAATGGAAAATACGAGAATCATCTGTGATGGTGGTACATCAGCGAGGAGTGTATAGATATTCTTGGGACGAGCAGGTTTTCCAAGATCTTTTGCAGTATTGTCAACAGGGCGTGGTGACTCATTGCCGTAACGGTCTGTTGCAGTAACAGCAAAATATTGTGCTGTCTTCAGAGACGGCAGCTGGATAGAGGTGCCGTGAAAATCAGCCATAACGAGATTCTCGGGATTATGGGTGTCAACAGGAGTTGTTTCAGAACAATATACATTATATGTCACGTCACCACCAACATCCTCCCATGAGAGGATTCCATCAGAATATTTTACCTTCTCGGGTGCAACAGGTGGTGTGACATTATACCATGTCATAGCAGGCTGTAATGTCGGCAATGCGTTAAAGTCTTTTGTGAATTGATATATACCCTTTGTGTCGTCAGTGAGGAATTTTGAGCGGAACATGGTGATTCCCATACCATATTGACGCAAGACATACATCTCACGAGTGATGTCTGTGAGGGGCCAGTTGCGTTCGCTGCGATGGAGCATATAGACGCCAAGCCCAGGGGCTACTATGCGACCATTTGAACGTTCTTTCCAATCTATGACAAAGGGATAGAAATGCTGATTACGGAAATACATCATGGGATATATGGCATCCATGAGCCCTTCCTGCATCCACAGAGCTACATCCTGACACACTACATCGCGGGCGTTCCAGCCAACGCTGCTCTGGCGCTTGGTGTCAGCATATTTTCCGACAGGAGAACAAGATAGCTGCACCCAAGGCTTGAGAGCCTTCACTTCGCTATGGACAGCCTTCACAATGCGGGTGATATTATCTCTGGCATCATCGCGATTGCGTATCTTCTTCCATGTATCAGGATAGCGGATATAGTCGAGGTGGATGCCATCGATGTCGTATTTCTCTGTCAACTCCCTGCAGAAATTAGCTATATAGGCGGCAGTTCCTGAAGCCTCTGGATTCAGAAATCCTTCGTCACCAATCTTCTTGATTAGTTCTGGATGTGTGGAACGCAGGTTACGACAGCCTTCACCCTTCCATTTCCCTATTGGTATGGTAACTATCCATGCGTGGAGTTTCATGCCACGTTTGTGACACTCGTCAATGGCATATTGCAAGGCATCATAGCTGGGAATCCTGCCGGGATGACCTGTAAGACAGCCGTCGAAGGGCTCCATACTGCAAGGGAAAATGGTTGTGGCACGAATGCGTGTCTGTAGAAGGATGGTATTGATGCCTGCTGCAGCCAAGTCGTCGAGAATGTGTGTCAGCTCAGCTTTTTGCTCAATACTGCTGTAGGAATGAGGCCAGTCAATGCCGCCAATGGTCGTAAGCCATACAGCTCTCGTTTCATTGGCAATGACAGAGATACTAATACCTATATAAATAAACAAAAATGAAATAATTTTCGGCATAACAGCTGCAAAGGTACAAAAAAATTTGGTTGTTACAAAAAAATATTGTAACTTTGCCGTGGTTTTATATACAGAAAAGATGATTACTTTTACAATTAGTCTTATAGCTTTAATCTTAGGATATTTCCTATACGGAAAGGTCGTAGAGAATATTTTTGAACCCAATGACAAACGCAAGACGCCGGGAATAAGAAAGTTTGACGGCGTTGACTACCTTGTATTGCCGGCATGGAAAGTGTTTATGATACAATTTCTGAATATTGCTGGTACAGGACCAATCTTTGGTGCTATCATGGGTATGTGGTTTGGTCCGGTAGCTTATCTGTGGATAGTGTTGGGATGTATCTTCGCAGGTGCAACGCATGACTATCTCTCAGGAATGATAAGCATGCGAAAGGGTGGTATCTCCCTTCCGGACATAGTAGGACAGTATATAGGAAAAAATGCCAGGAATGTGATGTTGGTATTTGCTGTACTGCTATTGATGCTGGTAGGTGCAGTCTTTGTACTCAGTCCTGCTACATTGCTTGCAGGCATGATGCCAATAGATATTGGTGTTGGTCCTTTGGTATTCTGGATTGTGATAATCTTTGTATATTATATTGTTGCAACGCTGATGCCTATTGACAAGATAATAGGTAAGATATATCCACTCTTTGCCATCTCCCTGATATTTATGGCAGTGGCTCTTCTTGTGATGCTTTATATCAAGATGCCGGCATTGCCAGAGATATGGGACGGCTTGCACGATATGGGTAAGGAACGCCTTGGCATTGCCAATGCAGAGCCTATTATACCGGCATTGTTCATCACAATAGCCTGTGGCGCTATCAGCGGTTTCCATGCTACACAGAGTCCTTTGATGGCACGTTGTATAAGGGATGAACACTTGGGACGCCCTGTATTCTATGGCTCAATGATAACAGAAGGTATAGTAGCCTTGGTATGGGCAACAGTCAGCAGTTGGTTCTTCTTCTACGAAGGCTGGCGCGAACTATGTCCAGATGCTTTCCTGGCACAATCAGAAAAGACTGTGACGCAGTTCTTTACCGCTCCGCAGGTAGTTATGGAGGTTTGTAAAGGATGGCTGGGTGTTGCTGGCGGCATACTGGCTATACTTGGTGTTGTGGCAGCACCTATAACAAGTGGTGACACAGCATTGCGCTCTTGCCGACTGATTATTGCTGATGCCCTGAATATGGATCAGAAGCCTATTGCAAAACGATTGGTGATAAGTGTTCCAATATTCTTAGTTTCCTTCCTGCTTCTGGTATGGCAGATGGATAATCCGGACAGTTTTAATACAATATGGAAATACTTCGGATGGGCAAACCAGACACTTAGCGTATTCACATTATGGAGTATAACAGTATATCTGGCTCTGAAGAAAAAACTATATATCATAACGCTTCTGCCAGCGATGTTTATGTCGTTCATTTGTACCACATTCTTAGTATCTAGCAGAGTGGCTTTGGGAGTTGATATATCTATAGGATACCTTGCAGGACTGGTTGTGACATTAGTGTTCACAATAGTTTTCTTCCGTTGGCATCATAATAAGTTCCTCTTGGATTACAAATATAATAATAAATATAGTAACAAATAATTAAACCAAACAAAATCATGAAGAAATTTATTGTATCTATTGCCATGCTGGCTATGACGCTGGTCGCTAATGCACAGTCAAGTGACACACCGTTTGAAAAGGGTAAAATTTATGCTGGTGCAGGTTTCTCTGGTCTTAACCTGAATTACAACTCAAACACCAAGTGGAATTTTGATATCAATGCAAGAGGCGGTTATTTCATTGAAGACAATTGGATGTTGCTCGGAGAATTTATGTGGGGAATACGTCAGAAGGCAGACAATTCATTCAATCTTGGTGCAGGTGCTCGTTACTACATTGTTCAGAATGGTCTGTACCTTGGTGCAGGAGCTCGATATGCACGTCAGGGAAGTGAATATAACGACTTCGTGCCAAATGTTAACGTCGGCTATGCATATTTCCTCAATCACTATGTTACCATAGAGCCAGAACTGTATTTTGATATAAGCACCAAGAGCTTCAAGGACTATACAGGTGTAGGTTTGCGAGTAACCTTGGGAGTTTATTTCTAAAGAATCGTTTTTTATGCTGTCAGTAGATGAATTGACAGATAGGCTTATAGACCTGTCGTTTGCTGAAGATATCGGTGATGGCGATCATACCACTTTGTGCTGCATTCCAGCAGACGCAGTGGGTAAGAGTCGTCTTATAATAAAGGAGAATGGTATCCTCGCTGGTGTAGAGGTGGCAAAGGAGGTATTCCGTCGCTTTGACTCCACACTTCAGGTTGAGGTGCTTATCGGTGACGGCTCACCCGTTAAGGTGGGCGATGTCGCGATGATTGTTACTGGTAAGGTACAGAGCCTTTTGCAGACAGAGCGCCTGATGCTGAACATCATGCAGCGTATGAGTGGCATTGCTACTATGACACACAAGTATCAGCAGGCGCTGATAGATGCAGGTACAAAGACCCGTGTGCTGGACACCCGAAAAACTACCCCAGGAATGCGTATGCTGGAAAAGGAGGCTGTGAAGATAGGTGGCGGCACAAATCACCGCATTGGACTCTTTGACATGATTCTTCTGAAAGATAACCACGTGGATTTTGCTGGTGGCATACATAATGCCATCTCTCGTGCAAAAGAATACTGTAAGAAAAATGGGAAGAATCTAAAGATAGAGATAGAGGTCAGGAACTTCAAAGAACTCGAAGAGGCTCTTCTTGAGAAGCCTGACCGTATAATGTTTGATAACTTTACACCAGAAGATACCGTAAAGGCGGTACAGATAGTAAACCACCAGTGTGAGACGGAATCGTCAGGTGGCATTACGTTTGACAATATGATACCATATGCCAAAGCTGGCGTAGATTTCATATCATTCGGCGCTCTGACACACTCCGTCAAAGGACTGGATATGAGTTTTAAGGCTGTTTAGTTGTTTACCTCGTTAGTGAGTGTAAGTGATGCGATGTCATCAATCTCGTGGATGGAAGCAAAAAGCCCCACGAAATTGGTGGCATCGTTGCTTCTTATCATATAGTTGATAGTGGTGACATTGCTGTTGTAGTCAAGTCTCAGAAATTCGTCAGAGATATGCACATGATATCGCTTTAAGCATTCACGATAAGCATCCGTATTGGAAACTATATTGTTAACCTTGATACGGATAATTTTCATTTCTGCACCTTTCAGGAATCTCTTTTCAAAGTATTCGAATAGTTTGAGTACTCCGATGATGAAGAGACATGAGAAAATAGATATTATATACATTCCGGCACCAATGGCGAGACCTAAACATGCAGTCATCCAGATGCCGGCAGCTGTAGTAAGACCACGTACGGAACCTTTCATCTGGATTATGGCACCAGCACCAAGGAAACCAATACCAGAAATTACCTGTGCTGCGATACGTCCCGGGTCACCATTCTTCAGGCCCATATATTCCTGTGGAATGTATATAGAGATAATCATAGCGAGAGTGGCACCCATAGCAATGAGGGCAAATGTTCGCATACCTGCCGCCTGACCTTTATGGCGACGTTCTGTACCAATCAATGCGCCAAGACAAAGACTCAGAAGTAGCTTGAAAATGGCTCCAAAGGTTGTTATCTCTGTTGAGAGAATTTGTTCAGTGATATAATTCATTCTATTTTGTTTTTGTTTACTTACTTATATTTTTTTGCAGCGAATAAGTACATGAGCGTCATCCGACAGGGTGGTAGCAAAGAGGTAGATATTGCCTCCGTCTTTTATCTTCAGACGCTTCTTCAAGTTATCTACTGTAGAAGGGAAATTTCTTATCGTTAGGTTTGCCTGTTTGATATCTTGCATGAAATCCTTTAGGTTCGCCTTTTGGAAATCACTCGTCTGCTCAATGACGAATTGTCGCGCTGGGATGTTTCCTATAGGTCTGTTTCCCAAGAATAAATTGCTCATCGGATGGAGCTTTTTTAGATTTTTCCATTTTGCGAAGGCATTCTGTACTCCTGCCTTCATGATGCTAGCATTGGGCTCGAAGATGATGGCACCTTCTGTTATCTCAACTGGATTAGCTATGTCAACCTGTTCTGTTGTGGCAGAAAGGGGAGAGGTGAAGGATTCTTCGTTGGTTTCAAGATTTACGCAGAAGTAACGCTGCTCATCTATCTCCTTTGACATCACAAAAACCAGTTCCTTACATTCTCCTTTGAGGCTTACCACATGTATCTCTGCAATACCTTTCAGTATTCTCCGTGCTTGTACTATGTCAAGCATGGGGGAGAGTTTCAGCATAACATGTGCAGAGTGCTCCAGCAGACTATCTTGAAGAAGTGTCACATCTGGGGTGCAGTCGTTGATAGAGAATACTTTCTTGCCTTTGTCATTACGTCTTGCTGGATCGAGATAAATAAGTATATTCTCTCTATTTGTATCAGTTGTCGTTGCATCTGTAGTATATTGTTTCCAGAACTCCTCACACGTAGTGTTTGAAATCTTTGTATTCAGCAGTCCCATTAGTGGGAAGTTGTGGCTTGCTATATTGCATAACACCTCTTGTTGCTCCACATAACAAGCTGCATCCATATCCTTTGCCATATAGCTGAAATCGATGCCAAAACCACCTGTAAGGTCTATGAGCACTTTGCTTCCGAGACGTTTTGCTATAGCTTGCTTATACTTCGCTGTCGCCTCGCTGGAACATTGTTCCATAGAAAGCTTAGGAGGAAACCAGATGTTTTTCTTTTCTGCCCATTCGGGAAGTTTCTTCTTTGCAATGTTATACCCCTCTATCTGCCTTAGACACCATTGCAGGTCAACACCTTCTGGTGCTTTTCTTAGTGCCAAAGATAGTGGATTTTCATTCTTATACTGTTTTATGAATTCCTCATTGGTCATCACAAAGCTTTTTAGCTTATTTTGTCATAGGTATGCTTGCGGAATATATAGTATTTCTGCAGTATACTGAAATTGGAGATGTTCTGGTCTTCTTTTGTTTGCCTCAAAGTTTGTATCTGACGACGGACGACAGCAAATTCTGCCTTCCATTTGAAGAAATCCCTACGGGCCTTTATGATGGCTTTGAAATTACCGAATTTTCCTGTTAACAATTCTTTGAATGCAGCAACGTAGTCAAGCCAAAATCTTATTCTCATAACGTGGTTGAGGTCTTTCTCGGGAAGATTCTTGTAGAGCATAGTGAGGTTGTTGCGGAAATTCAGGTATGTTTTTTGTGGATTCCCTTTTGGCAGAGTGCCACCTCCGAGGTGATACACCTTACTGCTTGGGATGCAGACAATCTTCTTACCCATGATATTCAGTCGCCAGCAGAAGTCTATTTCCTCCTGATGGGCAAAGAATTTGCGGTCTAACATTCCTGCATCCCAATAATCCTGACTGCGAACCATCATACATGCTCCTGATGCCCATAGTATTTCCTTAACATCGTTGTATTGTCCTTCGTCGGTCTCGATTGTGTTGAAAATACGGCCTCTGCAATAAGGATATCCGTATTTGTCCAAGAATCCACCGCAGGCTCCAGCATATTCAAATCGGGTAGGGAAGACGTCGCTGAGAATCTTTGGCTGACAAGCTGCCACTTCTGGATGCTGATCCATATATTCCACAAGAGGTTGCAACCAACCTTCTTCTACACGAACATCACTATTAAGAAGAATATAGTATTCTGGTGATTCCTTGTTCTCTCTCTCATTGGTGGTCTCTATCACCTTGAAAGCTTGATTATAGCCTCCAGCAAAGCCCCAGTTTCTTGACATTGGGATAATCCTTACATCCGGAAAGTCTCTTTTCAGCATCTTCACAGAATCATCTGTAGAAGCATTGTCTGCAACAATAACTTCTGCTCCTGCAGAATATTTCAAGATATCTGGAAGATAATGCTCTAACATAGTAGCACCATTCCAATTCAAGATTACTATCACGATATGAGAAGTGTCTGTATGTTTGTCTGCAGCAGGCTGATTAATTTGAGTATCCTCCTTCTCAGTTAGTTCTTCTTGTTTGGTTTTCTCTTGTTCTATGCTTTCTTGCTCAAACAATGATAGCTGTTGTGCTTGATCTGTCATGATTGATGTTTGTTATTTTGACCTTTACTATTTCGTTGTCATATGCATCAGATGCGTTGGATGGAGGAAGTACTACTCGTATGTAGTTGTCTGTAAATCCATACATTGCTTTTCCTCGTGATGCTTTTTCGAAAAGCACCTCTCTCACCTTATTTATATATAATAGGTAAAAAGCTTCTGTCTTCTGGTCGGACAATTCCAGAAGTCGCTGTGACCTTTCGTGTTTCTCTTTTTCTGATACGATATATGGTATCTTGAGAGCTGATGTTCCAGGGCGTTCACTATAAGGAAAAACATGAAGCTGTGAAACGGGCAGTTCTTTTAATAAGTTATATGTTTCTTCAAAACATTCTGGTGTCTCACCTCTGCATCCTACCATTACATCAACTCCAATGAAAGCGTCAGGCATCGCTTTCTTTATGCGTAGTATTCTGTCTTTGAATAATGCCGAGTCATAGTGACGATGCATCAATTTCAGTACTGTATCGCTGCCACTTTGAAGTGGAATATGAAAATGTGGCATGAAGGCTCTGCTGTGAGCGCAGTATTCTATCAACTCGTCTGAAATCAGATCTGGTTCCAATGATGATATCCTATAGCGTTTTATTCCTTCCACTTTATCGAGAGCTTTTACCAGATCGAGGAACGATTCTCCTGTTGTTCTGCCAAAGTCACCAATATTCACACCTGTCAGCACTATTTCCTTACCACCCTCGCTGGCAGCTTGTTCTGCTTGCTTTACCAAAGACTCTATGCTTGGATTGCGAGAGTTGCCTCGTGCGTATGGTATAGTACAATATGTACAATAGTAGTTGCAGCCATCTTGAACCTTAAGCCAGTAACGTGTTCTCTCGCCTTTAGAACATGATGGTTGGAATGATGTTATCTCTTTTGGCTGAGATGTAACCTTATATTCTGCTTTCTGCTCTATGCCTCCTTCCTTTTCTGTATATTTATCTGAAAGGAATTGAATTAGTTTTGCTTTTTCGTTACTTCCTAATACCAAGTCAACACCTGGTATCTGAACTATTGTTTCAGGTCTCAGTTGTGCGTAACATCCTGTTACCACCACAAATGCTCCAGGGTGGTTCTTTATGGTCTTCCTTATCTGCTGGCGTGATTTACTGTCTGCTGTTTCTGTAACAGAACAGGTGTTTATGATGCAAATATCGGCATTCTCACCTTTCTTTGCACGTCTGACACCATACTCTTCGAGCATCCTACCAAAAGTGGATGTCTCAGAGAAATTTAGCTTACAACCTAACGTATAATAAGCCGCTTTCTTGCCTTGAAATATCGGTGTGTTTATCATAAATTTTTGCAAAATTAAGAAAAAACTACGAGATATGCAATAAAAATGCTTAAAAAGTATGTTTTTACGTAATTGTGTGCGGACACAAAAATATTTTAACATTTATTCACACTGTATAAATGATTGAAATACAGTAAATTACAAAAATGTTACAAAAGAATGATAAAAAAATAGTGAAAAATCCTTGCAGGATATGAAAAAAGTACTTATCTTTGCAACCGTTTTAATGAACAAGATTGTTTTACAATTAATTTAAAGCTTAGAAAAAAATGAAGAAATTAGTTTTCATGTTCGTAGCCATGGTTGCTATGACAATGGTATCTTGCGGTAACAAGACAGCTAACACAGAAGCAGCAGACACAGTTGATACAGCTGCAGTTGACACAGTAGCAGTTGACACAGTAGCTAACGACACAGTTGCTGAGTAATATAATTGTTGCTTGCAAGCAGAAAAATAAGGAATGCCTCAGGCATTCCTTTTTTTGTGTTCTGAAACTTTATAAAGTTAACTAACTAACTAACTAACTAACAACTTCCCCCCTTACTTACCAAATTCCTTCTGGAACACTATACCAACACCTTGGGTGTTGAGTGAGGAACGGGTAAAGTATCTATCGTTACTTTGATTATATACCTTCAATGATATATTGCCATTAGGTGTCAAGAGATATTGCAGGCTGAAGTCACCTATGAAGTTCTGTGTATTCTTCATTATATTGTCACGATAGCCGAACTGTCCGTTGAAGATGAGTCGATTATTGAACATCTTTCCACTCAACAATCCTTCATATTCAGCATTACTGAATCCATCTGTTCCTGGTGTCACATTGGCACCCACAGACCAATTGTTATTCTTTACTACACCATTTATTACCTGATTAAGTTGCTGTGACAGAGTGCCACTCAGGAAACTTTGCATAGCAAGAGAAGTCTGACTGGTGCCTGTTGTAGTAGTGGTACCCATAGAACCGGCATTACCAGCAGTACTTTGTGAGTAGAAACGTCCTATTGCAAGGAGATAGAGTACTTGCTGATTCATAGTCTCGTCACTATTTATCAAAGAGCTGACCATTTGT
The DNA here is from genome assembly GCA_946539635.1 of uncultured Prevotellaceae bacterium. GTDB lineage: Bacteria > Bacteroidota > Bacteroidia > Bacteroidales > Bacteroidaceae > Prevotella. The sequence continues at coordinate 7,049 of CAMNHS010000009.1, read as the reverse complement.
TTCGCATCAGACGATAGAGAAGGCAAATCGAGAGAAAAATCAACTAGTGGTCTGTCTGGCGTGCCGCTGATATTCATTAGACAATTGACAGGTACGTTATTTGCCTTAAATGATGAACCAACACCAAGATCTGAGAGAGGTACGCTATTCAGACGATACATTGCTTGCAGATTGAGATTTGCAAGATTTGGTGGACCTCCAAAGTTTATGAGGCTACCTTTAATAAAGTCAAAGTCTCGCCTAAGGAGATTTTGTATTGTCATATGATAGATACCATTATCTATCCCATAGTTTCCAAATATCTCAAAAGCTCCCTTGTTGTAGTAGCTGATGCGCAGGTTGCCACCTCCATAGAAGTCTATATAATCACCCGTAATAGCATCCATCATTATGTGAAGTTTTACCTCTGGATGTACTGTTACGAGAAAGGTAAAGCGCATGTTTCCTGTAGCATTTGGCGATGCTGTTGAAGGATTAGTCTTGACAGTATCAGGATTATCAGCATCTGTCATACTATGCCAACTAATGAAATCCTTCGATGTGATGGCATCAGGAGATGTGCTATTATATGTAATGAAAGAACCTTTTTGAGCATTAATCTCTCCATACAAAGAGACATCATTGTCATTACCTTGTATTCTTATATCTCCATCTATGTATGCTACACCGCAATAGATACTAGATGCATCTGGGGCCTTTTGTGATTTCAGTTCTGGGAAGTCGTATGCCAAGAAGCGGTCTGTGCGTGTTTGTATATCGTAGGAAATCCTCTTCAGATGGTCGTGATATACGCCTCCATAGAGTAGCGCTACATTACCATCTTTGTCCTTAATAGGAATGCCGTCAAACAGTATCTTGTTGATATCCAGTTTGATAGTGTCTTTTGGCATACTATATCTACATCCGTTGGCAATAATAGAAAAGTCTCCATCAGCAACCAACTGTCCTGTAAGATTCAGTTCTTTGAATGTTCCATGCAGACGTGCATCTCCATTAGCCTGTAAATCAACATCTTTCATGAATGATTTACAGAAGGCGTTGAGGAATCCCAAGTGGGTGTTGTGAGTGTTTATGGCTAAGTCTATAGTATTTTCTTGGGGTGAGATAAAGCCGTCGATTTTTGTTCTCCTGTCTCCTTCGTCAAGACAAACAGCATCAATATCAATCGAATGTGAAAGATTGGAATAGCTGGCATCTGCATATAATGTTCCAAAATCTCCATGATTGAATTTGAATTTTGCAACTTCCAAATGTCCGTTTGCTACTAAATCGTTGAAAACACTATGTGCTGTAACCTGTCCTGAAGCATAACCATCAAAGAATTTCGGATTGAAGTCTATGAGGTCGGTGATATATCTTACATTTACATTATGCAAATTTACCGTCATCGAATCTTCCACCTCCTTTGATGCTATTCCGTTGATGTTAATGCTTTGATTATCATTACCTACAACGAGGTTGTTGATAGTAAGTTTTCCATTATGGTATTCCACACCTTTTGATGTTATGCTCCATAGTGTGTCTCCTACTACAAAATGTGAAATAGGTATGTTGGTGCGCATAGCCTTTCCGCCTCCAAGTGTTGGATAGAATTCTGACATTGCTGACAGCGTTCCACGGAAGATATTTTTTCTCATGTTATCCCATGAGAATTCTGTAAGCATCTTGTCATCGGCAGCCTTCATGACAGTATTTAGGCTTACTTTTCCTTTTTCCGTATTCAGCAGTGTTTCCAATGCTGCATGAATGCCGTCTCCAGGAGTCCATATTGACAGATGTGTTCCTGTAAGTTCTATGTCGTTGTATCTCAACACAGGAGCATCGACAGCCATATTTATCCGCTCTTCTTTGTCGTTGACATATCCGTTTATATCTATCGGACGGGTTATCTCCAATGGTATGTCAACAAACTGCTTTATGGTATGAAGATCCTTTATATGTGCATCGATATAGTAATTATTGTTAACTTTGTGTTGTTTTGGAAGTCCGGGAGCAGACGGAAGATGATGGGATACTATGTTGGCAATAGAATATGGAAGAGTTTGAAAATCTATTGCTCCTGAAATCTCCAGCTGTGCAAAGTCTGTGGATACTATCAGTTTTGTACTGTCTCGACTGGGGGATGTCTTGTCAATATGTATATTGTCAACATCCACTTCCTTACCATTTTTCATTACAAAGTGGGTGCCTGTAATGTCTGCTGTCAGGTTATGGATATTGGGCAATATGTTAGCAAAATCTATACCCTTGATGCTGACTTTCTTATCTTTATTGTTGCCTTCTTTTGGAACATGTATCTGAAAACTCCTTTGGTTCAGCAGTGCATCAATGTCTATATTGGTTCTTGCCTTAGAGTCGTTAATAGCAAACAAACCTTTGATGCGCCCTCTGTCATATTTGCTGTCTATGGAGATGTTCCTGTATGTTCTTTCTTGGATTGTAATTTCGGGTATCTTTCCTTCTACTTTTATGGCCCTGACGTCATATATCTCATCTTTCTGTATGATGTCAGCACCAATATTCAAGTCGCATACCACTTTTCCGAGACTCTTCTTTGTTATTTCATTAAGATTCAGATTAGGCGTCTTGATGCTCAGTTTCAGATAGTCGTTCTTGTATGCGCCATTCACATCTACAGAACCGATTCTCGATGCTTGGGCATCAGCATCTACTGTTATCTGCGTGGGATGCATAACATCACCTTCTGCTGTCAGTCGTCCTCTGGCATCTACGGTGCCAAGCCTTAGTACTTCATTTGGCAGTTTTGTAATATTGTTTATTGCAGATAGTATATTTTCCTTTATGTGAAAACGGCTTATCAACACATCGTGCTTGTTGTTCTTTGATGTTGCTGATGCACTAATGGTGATTTCGTCTGTGTTTTTAGAATTAAGGTTAAGTGTTGCTTGGTATGATGTTGATGTTTTCTCAACGTTTACTTTTCCTTCCAACTTTATGGTTTGTAATATATCTGGTATCGTTATGCCGTATGATGACAATACTGGTGTGAAGTCATCCATGGAGAGTTGTGGGAAATATATCGAACCATCAAAGTCGTATTTATTGTCAGCATTTTTGCTTACATGAATCCTATCAAGATTTATCTCAGATGATGGTAGCTTCAGGTGCCAATATGGTATGTTGAAATTTGAATTTGTGAAATTTGCCCAAATGTTTCCGTTTAGCTCCTTTACTACTATTCCGGAATTGTCAATAAACGACGTACGCTTTATTGTCACATTCAGCGAGTCGTCAGTAAGACGATTAAGAACAATATTGGAAGACAGTTTCTTTATTCCGATGCTGTCAAAGTTGGCTGCTCCATTGCGTATTATAATTGATTTGATATGTAGGTCAAGAGGTGTTGACGACTTCTCTTTTGATTTCAGGGAGTCAATAACAAATTGGCAGTTAAGCGTTGAGTCGGCTTTGTGATAAATGTTTACATTTGTACCAAACAACTGTACAGCACTTATGGAGTATCTGCTTTCCAGAAGCGGTAACAGGTCTATCGTCGTAGCCATACGACCTGTACGAAGCATCTCTTTCTTTGCCTGGTCATAGATATAGACCTGATCTATGATGATACGATTGGGAAAGCGTATGTCGATATTGCCTATGCTTACCTTTGTACCCAGCTTTTGTGACAATAGAGTCTGGGTCTTTTCTGCAATGGTTTTCTGCACCCAAGGAATCTTAGGTACGATGAAGACAATTGCATATACTGCAACAATAAACCATATTATCGACCTTATGAGATGCTTCACAGAACTCCTATGATGTCATGTATGTCGTTGATATTGTGGTCATCCAGCCATTTGTTGATGCCATCGCGTACCTTTATTGTTACTGCGGGGTCAATGAAATTTGCTGTTCCGATTTCTATTGCTGTTGCTCCTGCCATCAGGAATTCTATAGCATCCTTGGCACACATTATTCCACCAAGTCCTACTACTGGTATCTTGACGCTTTTTGCAACCTGATATACCATTCGCAGTGCTACTGGCTTTACGCAAGGACCAGACAAACCTCCTGTGCCGATTGAGAGTAGTGACAGTTCTTTTAGTGTTGATGGCTTGTTGGGATTATATTTCTCAATGTCTATCGCCATTCCCATCAGGGTATTGATGAGCGAAACACTGTCAGCACCTTCTGCCTCTACGGCTCTCGCTATCTCTGTGATGTCTGTTACGTTTGGCGACAGTTTTACAATGAGGGTCTTGTGATAAGCCTTCCTGACAGCCTTTACCACACTTGAAGCTCCAGCACAGGTAGTGCCGAAGGCCATTCCTCCATGCTTCACATTTGGGCAGGAGATATTCAGTTCTATAGCAGGCACATTCTCCAATTCATCAATGCGGGCTGCACATTCTGCATAGTCTTCTGGTGAGGAGCCAGATACATTTACTATGATGGTTGGCTTTTTCTTTTCCTCTATTCCCTGTGGGAAGAGGGTGGGGTATATGTTTTTACAGAAATAATCTACACCTTTATTCTGCAACCCTACACAGTTAAGCATTCCGCTTGCCGTTTCTGCCATACGTGGATAGTCGTTACCCTGCCGTGGCTCTAGGGTTGTACCTTTTACTATGATGCCTCCAATTTCTTCAAGTGGTACGAAATCCGAGAATTCTGTACCAAATCCGAATGTCCCAGAGGCTGTCATTACTGGATTCTTGAGGCTCAAAGCCCCGATGTTTACATTTATCTTTGCCATATCTATTCGTTTGAAAAGTCTGCCACCATCTGACGGTATTGTGTCAGCAGGTGGGTTCTTGATACATATCCATACAGTTGTCCTTCGTCGTCTATTACAGGTAGATACTGCGAGTTGTATTTGTCGAAAGCCTGCATTACCTCTTCGATAGGGTCTCCCAACCTCAGCTTTGTATTTGGCTGCTGCATCAACTGCGATACCTTGAAGTGATTATACAATTCTGTGCGGAATATGATGTGTCTTATCTTGTTCATGTTAATCTCTCCAAGCAGATTGTTGGCAGGTCCCAATACTGGTATAACCTCGCTATAGCTCTTACTCAAAGCGTGCACCAGTTGTCCCATTTCGATGTCAGGTTCTACTGGTGTGAACTCTCTGTCGATGACGCTGTCGAGGGTCATCAGGGTGAGTACAGAGTGGTCTGTATGGTGGGTTATCAGCTTTCCCTGCCTTGCCAGTCGCATTCCATATATAGAGTGGGGCTCAAAAATCAGTATGGTGAGGTATGCAAACACACTGACTATCATCAGCGGCATAAACAGGTCATATCCTGCTGTCAGTTCTGCTATGAGAAAGACACCTGTCAATGGTGCGTGCATCACGCCTGACATCACTCCTGCCATTCCCAATAGTGTAGCATTCTCTACAGGGAAAAATGGTCCAAGCTCATAAAGGTTCCAAAGACTTCCAAAGAGGAATCCTACGAAGGCTCCTATGAATAGTGATGGTGCGAATGTACCGCCACATCCTCCTGCACCGTTCGTGCTTGCTGTCGCAAATGCCTTTGTCAGGATTACACATCCTACATACGCCAGCAGCATCATGGTTCCTCCGCCAGCAAAGAATGTCTTTGTAGTAAGCTGTTGCAGGTTGTTTTCGTTACCACTGAGCAAGATGTTGATTGATGAATATCCTTCGCCATAAAGGGCAGGGAAGAGGAACAACAATGAGCTGAGCACTATGCCGCCAAGTATCAGTTTTACGTATCGATTGTGTATCTTGATGAAGATTCCTTCGCAGAAAGTCATCATCCTAATGAAGTAAAGCGATACTAATCCGCAGGCAATGCCCAACAATATGTTAGAAGGTACACGATTTACCACCCAAGGGTTTTCCAGTGTGAAGTCAAACAATTTTGCATCTCCTACAAGGATGTATGTAAAGCAGGTGGCTGTTACAGATGCTATCAGTATAGGAGATATCGATGCCATAGTGAGGTCTATCATCAGCACCTCGATGGTAAAGACAAGTCCTGCTATCGGAGCCTTAAAGATTCCTGCGATAGCTGCTGCAGCACCACATCCCACCAGTAGCATCAAGGTCTTGTTGTTCATGCGGAACAACTGTCCAAGATTACTTGCTATTGCTGAACCTGTCAGTACAATAGGCGCCTCGGCACCAACAGAACCACCAAAGCCAATGGTTACTGCTGATGCTACAACAGAAGACCAGCAGTTATGGGCTTTCAGGCGGGAGCGCTTTGAGGATATTGCATACAGTATTCGGGTGATACCATGAGAGATATTGTCTCGAACCACATAATGCACAAACAACATAGTAATCCATATGCCTATGACAGGAAGTATCAGGTACATCCAGTTGTACTGGTTTGCTCCTATTTCAATGGTAAGCAGATTTTGTATTATGTATATCAGAGAGTGGAGCACAAAAGCTGCAAGGGCAGCAAATATGCCTACAAAGAAGGCAAGGACAAGGATGAATTTCTTGTCCGAAAAGTGTTTCTGCCTCCAGGTGAGGATGCTATCTGATAATTTCAAATTCACCATTCTGCCTTATGCGGATTATTGACGATGGTTTATGTGGCTGGTGCTCCTGACGACGGGAAGTGCAGATGTAATCTACGGCATTCCTTATCTCTTCTGATATGTCGCAATAGTTCTGTGCTGCTGGTTCGCCACTGATGTTGGCGCTGGTTGAGACAATAGGCTTCTGCATCCTGTAACAAAGCTCTTTCGAAAAAGGTTCTTGCGTAATGCGCATTGCTATTGAGCCATCTTCTGCGATGAGGTTCTTCGCCAATCCGTCTGCTCCGTCCAGTATTACGGTAGTAGGCTTGTCTGACATTGTCATAACATCCCATGCTACTTCTGGCACATTCCTGACATATCGTTGTATGCGGTTGTCGGAATCTACAAGGCATATCATAGCCTTCGATTCTGCACGTTTCTTTATGGCATAAATCTTGGCAACTGCCTCTGCATTCGTTGCGTCACAACCTATGCCCCAAACCGTATCAGTAGGGTAGAGGATTACCCCACCGGCTCGCATCACCTTTACAGCTTCAGCGATATCCTTAGTATATTGATTGTTA
>CAMNHS010000008.1 GCA_946539635.1 uncultured Prevotellaceae bacterium | reverse complement strand
AGTCCGAGAGCATGTTTAGAAAGGCGTTTCTTCGAGCCTGTCATACCCCGATAGTTGTAACATGAAGTGTTATTTGCTGCCATACTTTTATCATCATCACCATCATATTCGCTGGTAGGGCGCATACGTTCAATGCGATATTTTGCCTTATATAACTCAGCAAAAATTTCCTCCAAATCTTTTGCTATGCTTTTGTTACATTCTAGAATACCTGTTGTTGGATTTCCGTCTTTATCATAGTGTGGAATTTGTAGAGTAACAATATCGGCTGCTTTCTGGGCCATGCTTGGTACAGAAAGTATAACTAGCAATATTAAGGTGAGAAGTATCTGTTTCATTATATGTTCTCTCCTCTTACCATTTCCAACAACTCTTCACCTGTGAGGCGATAACTCATATCTGTTGCTTTCAAGACATTATCTACCAATTTCTTCTTTCTAGCATGGAGACGTTGTATTTTCTCCTCAATAGTTCCTTCCGAAATGAGGTGATATACAGTTACGGCCTGCTTCTGTCCAATGCGGTGTGCACGATCTGTTGCTTGTGCTTCAATGGCTGGATTCCACCATGGATCCATATGTATGACATAGTTTGCACGTGTAAGATTAAGTCCCAATCCGCCAGCCTTGAGAGAAATGAGGAATACGGGACAATCTCCATTTTGGAATCTTTCCACAAGTTGTTGGCGTTCCTTTATAGGTGTTGAGCCGTCAATATATATATAATGTATGTGGGCTTCATCAAGATTCTTCTTTATCTGTGTGAGGTATGTCGTAAATTGTGAGAATACCAAGGAACTACCACCGCCTTCCATGATTGTTATCAGTAATTCCGTAAGTGCAACAATTTTAGATTTGCTGCAAGCGCAGAGGCGTAGTTTTGTAATCTCTGCCAAAGTGTTGAAGGAGACATTCTGGTTTCCTGCATTGTTCCGTAGTTCCTCTTCAATTAGAGTTTGCGTCTTTTGGCGCATAACTTCATATTTGAGTTTTTCCTCTTCAGAAAGTGTGACATGCTGATATATTTCTTCCTTATCTGGCAATTCCTGTGCCACCTTGTCTTTTGTCCTACGTAACATGAATGGCTTTATAAGGTTGTCCAGATTCTCTTGTGCTACCTTATCGTGAAGCAGTTCTATTGGCTGAATAAAACGTTTGTTGAAATTTTCAAAACTGCCCAAAAGTCCAGGATTGACAAATTGGAAGAGGTTCCACAACTCACCAAGGTGGTTCTGTACAGGTGTACCTGTCAGCATTATGCGGTAGTCACTCTTCAGTTTCATCGCAACTGCTGAAGTCTTGGCACCGCGATTCTTGATGATATGTGCTTCATCTAAGCAGATTGTCTTCCACTGTTTATTGATGACATCTTCTTTTACGCTTAGCAGCAACATATATGACATAACGACAACATCTCCCGGTCCAGCCTGTTTAATGGCATCAGCACGATTTATTTCGTAGTTGAGCATTATGACGTTGAGGCTAGGAGCAAAACGTGCGAACTCTGTATTCCAGTTTGGTGTTACGGAGGCTGGTGCTATTACGAGAGCAGGACCTTCTTTTGCTCTTGCAAGAAGCAAGGCTATCGTTTGTATAGTCTTACCAAGTCCCATATCGTCTGCAAGAAGTGCCCCTGCTCCCCATTTGTTCAGTCGCATCATCCATTGGTAACCTTCTTTCTGATATGTACGTAATGTCGCTTGTAGGGTAGAAGGTATAGGTGGGTGGTATACACTAGCATTTTTTATACGCTGACGTATTTCTCGCAACTCCTCGTCTCCTTCTAATTGTAGTTCTCCTTCGAGCACGTCGTTGCTTAGAAGAGCTGCAGAAAAGGGAGACATCTGTAGTCGTGAATGGTGTCTTGATGCGATGGTAACGAGTCTGTTAAGCTGTTGACGCAGTTTTTCAGATAGTGCCAAAAATTCTCCATCACTGAGGCGAATATATCTTCCGTGGCTTTGAGCCGAAAGTTCCAGCAGTTGTGCCATAGAAAGCACTTTTTCGTGGTCAATGTTTATGCTACCCTCTATATCAAACCATCCGTTTTCATTGCGTCTGATGCTACCATTCCAGATGCTGCTTGTACTCTTTGTTTTTATGTTGAGTGATATACCTTCTGGCCATTCGCATATTATAGTATCTTGATGCTGTTGTGCATATTCCAATATGGGCAAGAGGTCATATATCCCAAGTGTCATGGAGGTTTCGCCATATAGTGCTGTTGCATCAATGAAATCGTTGAAAATTTTAAGTTCACACTCCATATCGCGATTTATCCGAGTGCGGTTTTCACCTATTCCATCGATTATAACTTGTTTTCCTCGTCCTGGTATCAACCGCACCTTACCACCTTCTATCGTGCGTATAAAGATCTCTATAGCATATCGCTGCTTTTCCTGCTTGAGAATCTGTATTACCAGTTTTGTATCAGCATCTCGTATAGGCAAAGTAGAACCACCTTCTAAGAGGTCGCTATGAATCTCTAATCTTGAACCATCAGCAAAACGTTGCATGCTGGCTTTTACAAGAAAGTTCTTCAGTTTTTCCTCCATTGACAAGGGGAAAATTTTTTCTACGAGACGATCATAGTATTTCCGTTGCCTTTCGCCAATGCGTATAAAGTTTATTGATGTCCTGCCCCTATGACTAATAAAAATGCCTTGTTCTATTGCCTCGCGAGGTACATTACTGTCAACTGTAAAACCATTTGGAGTACGTGTGACTCGCATGTATGGCATCTCTTCATTCACTTCTATGATGTAGTGTGGCGCGTATTTTCCTCCATAGAGTGGGGTGCCCTCCAGAACCTCTATCAGGACATCTTCTATCATCTTGGTTTGTCCGCTAAGGCGTTTCCCCGCTCCCCATTGTCCGCTCTTCAGCATTGATTGTATGCGGGTTTCTACTGTTCTGACTCGGGGGCTTGTCATAAAGTACGCCTTTCTGGTAGGAGGTGTATAGCGGTCTTTTGAATCTTCTTGATGAGGCATATTCATCAGCAGGGTATTTTCCTTGAGGATGTTCCATTGTATATGAACATCAGATAGTTCTGTTACCTGTGTCTCAGCATTTGTCATGCCAATATACTGGAACATCATCTTTGCCATTACACGGTCAATGCCTTTCTTGCTAGTAAGAAGAGCCATAAGGTCTTTCTTTTGCTGTTTCTCAGAGTTGGAACTATATAGAATGCCATACAGCACTTTTGCTGCACGTGTCAGATTCTCCTCTTGAACCTTACTGATGCCCAATGCTTTCTTACGTCCTTCCTCACTAAAAGTGCGTTTGGCTATGGTAACAAAGTAAAAATTGGCAATCTCCATTGGCAGGTATGGCTTTGAGGTGGAATAGCCTTTGTCTTTGTTATTTAGCGAAAGAGCTTTCTTTAAGTGTTCAAAGCCCTTTTTATCGTTGCCGTGAAGAGCTTCATATATTCCTGCTATGACGCGATGGTCTCTGTTCGAGGACAGAAGGAAGTCAGGCGTCTTACCATAAGCTAAGTAGCTATAGAGATCCAGTGTGCATTGTAAACTTTCCTTCTGTTGTGTAATCTCAGTATTTTGGTAACCTTTTATCAGGTTTTTCAAATGATATATGTCTGTCAACTCACCTGACGAAAAGAGATACCTTATTGTGTTTTCGATGAGCCCGAAGAAATTTGCCTTGTTAAAGAGCAACAATAGTGGGGCAAAACGATAATCCAGAACAGCAGGAACGAGGATTTCGAGATTTTTGCTGATAGCAAAATCGTCAATCTTTTCAATATTTACATGCTGATAGGAACTGCTGATAAACTCCCATAGCATTTTCTGTATAATGGTTGGTTGCAAATCTGCTCCTACTGCATTCAGCACTTCTACTGTCTCCTCAGGTTTCTTTTCCACGAGATATTGCATCACCTTGATGAGTAACTCGGGTTTTACACAATGATCATAGGAGTCTGTACGCCAATTGAAAGAGTATTCGTCAATCAATCCTTGTGTGTAAAGGGATTTCGTGAGATGCTTTAGGTCAGTACACGGACCTGTTGGCAGACTGTTTAGAATTGGTAAAATTCTGTTAGCCTGCGAACCCTCAGTATCATATAGGGCAAAAATGGTGAGCAGTTGGAGCTGCTGTTTATTAAGCGCTGAAAGCAAGAGCGTATGCTTTAATACGTTTTACCATTGCGAGAAGTCCGTTGGAGCGAGTGGGGGAGAGGTGGTCTTTCAGGCCTATGGCTTCAATGAAATGGAAGTCTGAATTCAATATCTCCTTTGCTGGTTGGTCATTGATGACGCGTATCAACAAGGCTATGATACCCTTTACTATCAAAGCATCGCTATCCGCTTGGAAATGTAAAATCTTACCATTCTCTCCGTCAGAAGCATCACATTGTATCCATACACGACTCTGGCATCCTTCAATTATATTTTGCTCTGTCTTGTATTTCTCGTCCAGAGGTTCCTGTTCGCCACCAAGGTCAATGAGCAACTGGTATTTATCCATCCAGTCGTCAAGGGCGCTGAACTCTTCTATTATCTCTTCTTGTATATCGTTAATTGTCATTTTCTTTTTCTAAAATAAATAGTTTGTCACTTGGTCTTACCTTATCTGGAACGGCAATACTTATTCTTTGTCCTTTTTTTGCGGTTTGGACGGGTTTGAGGTCATAGCGTATCTCTTTTACCTCATCAATGTATAATGCTCCTGTGGTAGGACCTGTAATGAGAAGTTTGTCTCCAATATTGATATCATGTGCCTCTACTTGGAATTCTGCTACTCCTATCTTGGAGAAATATTTTATGGTTTTGGCAGCATAAACTTTCTTTTCTGTAGCTTTTGAGCCATATGCTTCATTCCATTCTCCCAAAGTCTGTCCCTGGTAGTAGCCATCCCAGAATCCTCTGTTAAATACTCGTGCCAGTCGCTCATCCCATTGGTCCTTTTTCTCTTCAGTAAAGGTTCCATCTTTAACAGAAGCGATAGCCTCCTTGTAACATCTTACGACTGTATCGACATATTCAGGACCTCGTGCTCTACCTTCAATCTTGAAAACCTCTACTCCTGCGTCCAGCATCTTGTCGATGAAACGGATTGTTTTAAGGTCCTTTGGCGACATGATATATTTGTTATCGACGAGGAGTTCATTTCCTGTTTCAGCATCTCTCACCTCATAGCCTCGTCTGCATATCTGCACACACTCCCCTCGATTTGCACTCCTGTTGGCATTATGGAGAGATAGGTAACACTTGCCGGAAATTGCCATACACAAGGCTCCATGACAGAACATCTCTATGCGGATAGGTTTTCCTGATGGGCCACAAATGCCTTCCTTCAAGGCTTGTTCATGTATTTCCTTCACCTGCTCCATATTCAGTTCGCGTGCCAATACCACGACATCAGCAAACTGGGCATAGAAACGTAGGGCTTCGATATTTGAGATGTTCAGCTGTGTGGAAAGGTGTACCTCTTGACCAACTTGGCGACAATACATCATTACTGCTATATCGGAAGCTATTACAGCGCTGATGTTAGCCTCTTTGGCAGCATCGATGATTTCGTGCATTTGTGGAATATCTTCGCCATAGATGATGGTGTTTACGGTAAGATATGATTTTATGTTGTGTTCCTCACACAACTGGGCTATCTCACGCAGATCATCGATGGTGAATGCTGATGCGGAATGGGCACGCATATTCAGTTTACCAATGCCGAAGTAGATGCTATCTGCTCCAGCATTGATAGCTGCGGCCAAGGATTCCCTTGACCCTACAGGTGCCATTATCTCTAGATTTCCCATATTGCTCCGTCAGGAGTGTCTTTGATTATTATTCCTGCCTCGTTGAGGTCGTCACGTATTTTGTCTGATGTAGCCCAATCTTTGTCAGCTTTTGCCTTCGCGCGAATGTCGAGTACCATCTGCATTACCTTGTCGAGGGCTTTGTTGTCACCACCATTGTCGTTAGTGTTGATGAGGCCTAGGATATCTTCTATCCAAAGATGCATTGTCTGAGAAAGAGCTTGCAGGTCGTCAGCACTAATTTTTGCCTTTCTGTCAACCAATAGATTTACCTGATGGCAAGCTTCAAAGAGTTCGCTGATGACGATAGGTGTCTGCATATCGTCATTCATTGCTGCATAGAGTTTGTTATTCAACTCTTTTACGAAAGCAGTAATTTCAGGACTTGAACCCTTTGCTGGCTGTATTCGTTTCAGGTCTTTCAGTCCGTTCATCAGTCGTGCAAATCCCTTTTCTGCTGCTTCGAGGGCCTCACTTGAGAAGTCCACAGTTCCACGATAGTGGGCTGAGAGGATGAAGAAACGTATTGTCATTGGGCTGAATGGCTTCGTCAGCAACTCATGCTCGCCCTTGAAGAACTGGTCGAGGGTGATGAAATTGTTGTATGACTTACCCATCTTCTGTCCGTTGATGGTAATCATATTGTTATGCATCCAGTAGTGCACTGCCTGATGTCCCATAGAAGCCTGTGCCTGAGCTATTTCGCACTCGTGATGAGGGAACACAAGGTCCATACCGCCACCATGAATGTCGAACTCATCGCCCAGATACTTCCTTCCCATGGCTGTACATTCGCAGTGCCAACCAGGGAAACCATCGCTCCAAGGAGAAGGCCATCTCATGATGTGCTCAGGCTGTGCTTTCTTCCACAGGGCAAAGTCGGCTTGATTCTTCTTTTCACCTACTCCAGCAAGGGTATCGCGAGAGGCATCCTTGATGTTTTCGAGGGTGCGGCCAGAGAGAATGCCATACTTATAGTCCTTATTGTATTTCTCGATGTCGAAATATACCGAACCATTGCTCACATAAGCATAGCCGTTGTCAAGTATCTCCTTCACAAGTTGCTGTTGCTCAATGATATGGCCCGTTGCATGAGGCTCGATAGATGGTGGCAGCACATTCAACTTCTCCATAGCTGAATTGAAGCGGCGAGTGTAGTATTGTGCTATCTCCATTGGCTCCAACTGCTCCAGTCGTGCCTTTTTTGCAATCTTGTCCTCGCCTTCGTCGGCATCGTGCTCCAAGTGGCCCACATCAGTAATGTTGCGTACATAGCGAACCTTGTATCCGAGGTGTTGTAGGTAGCGGAAAAGTATGTCGAAAGTGATGGCAGGACGAGCGTGTCCCAAATGTGCATCGCCATAAACTGTAGGTCCGCAAACATACATTCCTACATGTCCTGGGTTAATAGGTTTAAAGGCCTCCTTCTTGTGGGTGAGGGTGTTGTATATCAAAAAAGTTTGTTTCATATTTTGTCTTTGTGCTTTAATTCTTAAACTTAACTAAGTTTCAGCATTTTGTTTATTGGTTTTACTGCATCTTTTGCTATTTCTTCGCTGACAGTCACCTCAGGTGCTCCGAAGAGCAGGCAATTACGCAGTTTCTTGAGGGTATTTAGTTTCATATACTGACACTCATTACATCCGCATGAGGTAGCCCCTTCAGAAATCTCTGGCGGAACGGGTAGGAATGTACAGTCAGGACACATTCTCTTCAGTTCGTGCATGATGCCAGCCTCTGTTGCTACGATGAAAGTTGGAGGGTCTAAACGCTTTACGCTATTCTCTTTTCTCACATGCTTTGCATAGCGTATCATGTCAGCTGTAGAACCCTTCACGTCAGCCATAGCGAGCACAGGGGCTTTACATTCCAAGTGTGCCATAACGATAGCTTCTGGATGTTCTGCCTTCAGCTTTGCTATTGCCTCAACAGAGAAGCGCTCATGAACATGACAGCCACCATTCCACAATTCCATATTTCGTCCTGTTACGGAATTGATATATGCTCCGAGGTTATAGTCAGGACCAAAGAGAATCTTTGCATTCTTAGGCAACTGATCCACAACTTTTTTAGCATTGCCGCTGGTTACAACCACATCGGTAAGAGCCTTCGTAGCAGCAGTAGTATTGACATACTGTACTATGAGATGGTCAGGATGTTCCTCCTTCCATTTGCGCAAATCCTCAGCATTACAGCTATCTGCAAGAGAGCATCCAGCATCAGGATCAGGCACCAGAACCTTCTTGTTTGGCGAGAGAAGCTTACAGGTCTCGGCCATAAAGTGTACACCACACATCACAATGATGTCGGCATTTGTTGCTGCTGCCTGACGGGCAAGGGCCAAAGAGTCACCTACGAAATCTGCTACTTCCTGAATGTCACCAGTAGTGTAGTAGTGTGCAAGTATTACTGCATTCTTCTCTTCACACAACTCGCGTATCTCTGCTTGAAGCTCTTTCACACGCTCTGGGGTAAGCTGTTTTGTTTCCATATTTTTGGGGTAAATTTTTTTCGCGTGCAAAGTTACAAAAAAATGAGTGAAGTACAAAAGAAAATTTAATTTTTCTTTTTAATTCCGAGTGCAAAGTAAGTTCGGCGAAGCCAAAGTTACATTTTTTCCGTCCCGAGCGGAAACTTTTTCCGTCCCGCACGGAAAATTTCTTCTGCGTATGAAACTTTTTTGTTTGTAACGATAGTTCTTTGTGAACAATGGTATCATTTTGTATTGTGTATAAAATATTTTTTTTGTTATCAAATGGAATTTACATCTTGCTTGTGTTAACAAGGGTTAACGGGGGGGGCTAGATGTTAAAAAAGTTTGTCATTTTGTGCGAAGTGTTGTAAAAGTAGGCAGAAAACCTTACCTTTGCACTCGCTATGTGATTTATTCACTAAAGCAAGGTGATGATAAAAGTTTTTTTGTTCGATGATTATTTTTGTCTGCGAAGATAAGATAATCAGACTGAAAATGAAGTCTGTGAAGGCATTATTTTTGGTTAATGTAAATTAAAAGTTTATTCAGTTATTTGCCTGTGAAGGCACTTTTTATCCCCTATGACATTCAATCATAGGGGATAATTTTTGCTTTATACCAAAGATATAGTGAAAAAAATCAAGTTTTTCTTGCATTTTTCGTGACTTAATTGTACCTTTGCACACGAATTTAATGATGCCCTTAATTAAGGGGCGCACTATTTTGGGGTTGACTGGATTTGACAGCGGGCCGGGATGGTGCGTAAGCATGCGGAGTTACGGCTGTGTCCTCCATAATCACTTCGGCCGACAATTTAATTGGCGAAACACGTTACGCTCTCGCTGCTTAGACCGAAGTATAGTAGGTCTGCTTAATTTCTGTGCAAGGCATAGAAACGGGACATCGCTCAGAGCCCTCCTTCCTGAGGCTTAACTGGTTATAGCGGTGCAGAAATATCGGGAATAGCACAGGTAGAGCCTCGATGGTTGTGTGAAATTTTAGAGGATAAGGCAATGCTTGGTGGTCTGGGTCTTGGTATTGCACGAAAATGAAGTCCAGAATAAGCATGTAGAAAGCGTACGGTCACACCGTTTGGACGGGAGTTCGATTCTCCCCAGCTCCACTATGTTTTTGACTTCAATAGCGCGGTTAGGATTTATTTCGCGGCAGAAAACCTTAGAGCGGCACTTCTACGACCCGGAAATGCTGCAAAGGGAGGCTTTTAACCGTTTGGTGACCAAGGCAAAGGATACACTCTTTGGCCAGGAACACGATTTTGAGCATATCTTTCACTATGATATGTTCAGAAAACGTGTGCCAGTAAGCACCTATGATGACCTCAAGGGTTATATAGACAGAATGCGTCACGGAGAGCGTGACATACTGTGGCCAGGACAGGTGAAATGGTATGCAAAGTCATCAGGAACGACAAACGATAAGTCAAAATTCATCCCTGTTTCTGCAGATGGTTTGAAGCGAATACATTATGCTGGTGGCACAGATGTGGTAGCCTTCTATCTACAGAATAATAGCAAATCGAAGTTATTTGATGGTAGAGCTTTGATATTGGGTGGTTCTCATGCCCCTAACTATAACCTTCCAAACTCGTTGGTTGGCGACTTGTCGGCAATACTAATAGAAAATATCAATCCTCTAGTGAACCTGATAAGAGTGCCAGACAAGAGGACTGCTCTGATAAGCGATTTTGAAAAAAAACGTGAAAACATCGCACGACAATGCCTTAATGCCAATATAACAAATATTAGTGGTGTGCCATCATGGATGATGTCAGTATTGTTGAGAGTGATAGAACTTTCAGGCAAACGCTATCTTCGCGATGTATGGCCAAACTTGGAGGTGTTCTTTCATGGAGGCATAGCATTCACTCCTTATCGCAGGGCATACGAAAAACTCATTTTGAAGGAGGATATGCACTATATGGAGACATATAATGCTTCAGAAGGTTTCTTTGGCATACAGAATGATCCAACATCATCTTCTATGCTTCTGATGCTCGACTATGATGTCTTTTATGAGTTTGCTCCTATGGATGCCATAGATGATGAAGGAAAACTGACAAATTCTGATGCGGTTGTTCCAATAGAAGGCGTTGAGGTAGGAAAGAACTATGCCATGATAATATCCACTTCATGTGGTTTATGGCGTTATATGATAGGAGATACAATACGATTTACCTCGGTAAAACCGTATAAATTTGTTATTACGGGTCGTACGAAGAGCTTTATCAATGCCTTTGGAGAGGAACTTATCGTTGATAATGCAGAGAGAGGACTGCAATATGCTTGCGAGATGACAGGAGCAGAGATAAGCGAATATACTGCTGCCCCAGTATTCAGGTCTGAAGGGGTGATACCTCATCATCAATGGCTGATAGAATTCTCTAAAGACCCCGATGATTTGGAGAAATTTGCTAATATATTGGACAGTAAGTTGCAAGAATTGAACAGTGATTATGAGGCAAAGCGCTTCAAAGATATAAATATGATAAGACTGCAGATTGTAAAGGCTCGTCCTGGACAGTTTACTGCATGGCTTGCCTCAAAAGGTAAACTTGGAGGCCAAAACAAAGTCCCAAGATTGTGCAACAGTCGTCAACATATTGATGAATTATTAAAGGCATGAAGAAACTGTTTTTTCTCATAATAATTTCTACTGCAACTCTACTACTCGTACAGAGCTGTGCGCGCATGGGTGCTCCCGATGGTGGATGGTATGATGAAACTCCACCTCGGGTAATAGGTGCTGTCCCTGCAGACAAAGCTCTAAATGTTGATAATGGGAAGGTACGCATTTACTTCAGCGAATTTGTGAAGATAGAGAATATTCAGGAAAAAGTGGTGATATCTCCTCCACAAATAGAATCTCCAGAAATAAAGGCGCACGGAAAATATGTGGAAGTTAAGTTGAAAGATAGCCTGAAGTCACACATGACTTATACTATAGACTTTTCGGATGCGATATCGGATAATAATGAGGGAAATCCGTTAGGGAGTTATACTTATAGTTTTTCTACTGATTCGCTGATAGACACTTTGGAAGTATCAGGATATGTCTTGGCTGCAGAGAATCTGGAACCGATTAAGGGAATTCTGGTAGGTCTTTATCCTGCAGATTCAACAGAAGTAAAGAAAGACTCATGCAAAAATGATTCCCTGCCACCTTTCTTGAGAGTGTCACGTTCAGACTCAAGGGGAAGGTTTGTTATTCGTGGTGTAGCTCCAGGCCGATATACTGTCGGAGCCCTTCAGGATGTAGATGGTGACTATAAGTTTACCAATAGGGGAGAGATGATGGCCTTCTCACATGATATTATCTCACCATCCGCGTTTAGAGACTTCCGTCAAGATACAGTATGGGCTGATGCTGTTCATGTGAAAGATATATTGCAGGTGCCTTATACTCACTTCCTGCCAGATAATGTGGTGTTACGCTCTTTTGAACATATCTCAACAGACAGATATTTCTTAAAAACTGAGAGGAATGATGCTGATAACTTCACTTTATTCTTTACGGCACCATGTGAGAAAGAGCCTTTTCCACAGTTGAGAGGACTAAATTTTGATGCTGAGGATGCCTTCATCATAGAGGCTTCTGCAAAGGCTGACACCATAACATATTGGTTGAAAGATACTGCATTGGTAAATATGGATACTCTGCAGATAGAGATGAAAACGCTTCTCACTGACACCTTGGGGATGTTGTCCCCCCATATCGACACTCTCGAAATTCTCGCCAAAACACCTTATGCAAAGCGTTTAAAGGCAAAACAGAAAAAGGAAGAAGAGTGGAAAGAAAAGATAGAGAAGAAACTGAAAAAGCAGGAACGTTGGGCCAGAGAACATCCTGATGAGCCAGTGGAACCGATAGATACCATAATGCCTGTGGAAAAGTTAGAAGTGAAATATGATGTTCCTTCTTCTTTGGCACCAGATAAGTTCTTGAAGATAAGTTTCCCTAAACCGTTGGAGAAATTTGATTCTGCTGCAATTCACCTGTATGTTGAGCAGGATTCTCTATGGTATCGTTCACCATTTACTCTTGAGAAAACTAATGATAGAGAGTGGGAAATGTATGCAGATTGGATATATGGTGCTGAGTACTCGTTCGAGATAGATACTCTTGCCTTCGAAGATATTTATGGACTGAAATCTGTACCTTACAAAACAGGCTTCAAAGTAGCTACATTAGAATCTTTCGCATCATTATTTGTAAATGTCAGCGGAGTTTCCACGGAGTGTGATATTATTGTCCAGATGGTGGATAAAGGTGATAAGCCGGTAAGGTCTGCTGTAGTGCAGAGTGGTACTGCGGAATTCTATTATGTCCAGCCAGGTGTTTACTATCTTAGAGCAATAATAGATAGGAACAAAAACGGAAAGTGGGATACAGGAGAATACTTTGAAGATATTCAGCCTGAGGAGGTATATTACAATCCTGAGCCAGTAGAATGTAAGGCAAAATGGGATCTCACGCGAGATTGGAACCTTACGGCGTTACCTTTGTACAAACAAAAGCCTCTGGAGATAACAAAACAACGTGCAGATAAAGAAAAAACAATACAACACAGAAATGCTCAACGTGCAGCGGAAAAGGGAATACCAGAACCTGTACAGAAGTATTAAAAATGATAACTATGATTAAGCGAGTTATTTTCTTATACATATTTATATTGTTACCATTATGCAAGATGTCAGCACAATGTACTTACGAAAATCGTGCATTTAGTGGCAGCGAGGTGATAAATTATAATCTATATTTTAATTGGAAGTTTATATGGATAAAGGCTGGAACTGCAAGTATGATAACACAGCCTATCGTTTATAATGGCAAAAATGCATATCGTTCAAGTCTGGTGACTCGTTCTTCCGCAACTGTGGATAAATATTTCATGATGCGTGATACAATTATGGCATACTTCTCAACGGAACTGACACCCTTATATTATCGTAAAGGTGCACGTGAGGGAAAAAGATACTATGTTGACGAGGTATGGTATTCATATAACGGAAACAAGTGTATTACAAATCTGAAGCACCTCACTTCCTCTGGGGAAACTTACAAGGAGAAATTCGTATATGATCGTTGCGTATCAGATATGCTTAATAGTTTTCAACGCATTAGGAATGTTGATCCATCAGGATGGAAAGAAGGTCATGTAGAATATCTGGACATTGCAGGAGGTGAGAAACTCGTCAATGCAAAGTTGATATATCGAGGAAAGAAAGAGGTTAAAGCGGATAATAAAAAGAAATATAATTGTCTTGTTTTATCATATGTTGAGAAAGAGGATAAAAAGGATAAGGAAATAGTACGTTTTTATGTAACGGACGATAACAGACATGTTCCTATTCGTCTGGATATGTTCTTGAGATTTGGATCAGCAAAAGCTTTTTTGAAATAAATGAAAAGAATACTCGTAGTATTAGTTGTTTTAAATTATTTTTTTCTCCCTTATATATTGAAAGGTGGGATTTCGCGTGCAGATGAAGGAATGTGGACATTGTATAACCTTCCTGATGCAGTATATAAACAAATGAGAGCTGAGGGCTTTATGTTGCCAAAGGAGGCCCTATATAATGACCTTACAAATTATTCTCTACATTCAGAGCATGCTATTATTCCTACGCTTTCATCGGCTGTGGTGAATTTCTCTGGTTTCTGTACAGGAGAGGTGGTTTCGCCAAAAGGATTGGTTCTTACCAACCACCATTGTGGATTTGAGGCTATTCGCTCACACTCTACGGTTGAGCATGATTATATGAAGGATGGCTTCTATGCAGAATCATACGAACAGGAACTACCAAACGAGAATATGTTTGTTGCATTTATGAAGAAGCAAGAGGATGTTACAAACAAATTACGCCAATTAGGTCTTGATAGTTTGGATTTCTATAGTAAGGAAGCCCTCATTGACTCTCTTGAGGAGGCTATGTCTTGTGAGGTAAAGAAAATAGACTCAACATACTATGTGGAGATAAATGCTTTCTTTGAAGGAAATTCTTACTATGCAACGACTTATCAGCGTTATCCAGATGTGCGCCTTGTTTTTGCTCCACCAAAGTCTATGGGAAAATTTGGAGGCGAAACAGATAATTGGATGTGGCCTAGACAAACGTGTGATGTTTCTGTTTTCCGTATATACGTAGATCCTCTTACTGGCGGACCTGCAGAATATAGTCCCAAGAATGTACCGATGCTTCCTGATAACTGGTTGTGGGTTAGTACAAACGGATATAAAGAAGGGGACTTCGCTATGGTAATGGGATATCCTGGAAGTACCTCACGATACCTCAGTAGCTACGGAATAGAAGAGATGCGTAACTGTATAAACGACCCTCGCCAGCAGGTTCGTGGAGTCAAGCAGGAGGTAATGAAGAAACACATGGATGCTTCTGAGGCAGTACGCATAAAATATGACAGCAAATATGCACAGAGTGCTAACTATTGGAAAAATGCTATTGGTATGAACAAATGTATCGATTCCATCGGAGTAGTTAGGCAGAAGCGTGCTATGGAAGCCAAACTAACATCATGGGACTCTATAACATTAAAAAATCTTTACGCGAAGCGGGCTGAGGCGATGCGTGCAAACACCTTCTTCTCGGAATCATTTTCTTATCGTAGTGGTAATGAACTTGCAGTAAGAGCAACAAAATTCTATAGCGGAATGCCTGTGCTTGGAGACTCGACAAAGGTAAAAAAGCAATACCTGCAGTTTAAAGATAATAGTGATCAATGGGATAGAGATCTTGATATTGAGACAATGGCGGTAATGATTGAGAATTATCGTTCCCATGTTCCAGAAAAGTATATTCCATCTTTTTATAAACGTATAGATAAAGAATTTCATGGAGATTATCGTGCCTATGTTGAGGCTATATGGAATAATTCGGTGTTGATGAAGAAGAATGCCAAGATTCCGCTTCGCATGACTCGAAAGCTGCAGAAAGACCTGGGAATAGATTTCTCTATGTCATTGGTTGAAACACTTGCTGACTTAAAAATTGTCTTGGATGATATTAGAGACAGCATCCGTGAGGAGGAGAAAATCTTGTGTGCAGAGAAACTGCGTGCTGAAGAGAATCTTCCTCATTATAGTGACGCAAACTTCACTCTCCGCATGACATATGGACAAGTTGGAGGATATGTACTCAATGGTGGTGACTCTGGATACTACACCACTGCAAAATCTATGAGAGAAAAGATGCAAAAGGGTGGTGAGATAAGCGATTACTATGTGGAACCGCGAGTGCGCCAGCTTTTTGATGCTGATGTTTATGGTATTCTGGACGATAAGGTTTCCAATACTCTAAATATGTGTTTCCTTACAAACAACGATATCACTGGAGGAAACAGTGGATCTCCTGTACTTGATAGTCATGGACATCTTATAGGCCTTGCTTTCGATGGTAATTGGGACAGCCTTTCCAGCGATATATTCTTCGATACATCTCTGGCACGTTGCATAAATGTGGATATCCGTTATGTGCTGTATATGATGAAGGCGTGGGGCAACGCCACACGCCTACTTCAAGAGATGGGTATAGAATAATACTATTTATTCTGCTGGAACAAAATCTAATTGTTTTTTCTCGACATTAGCCTTGGAAACCTTAATAGTTATAGGGTCTCCAAGGTTGTATCTGTTGTGATGCCTGCGGCCTACTAAACAAAAGTTTTTCTCGTCAAAGTCGTAATAATCATCTTTTAGATCCTGCAGACTTATCATTCCTTCACAATGGTTCTCATCAATCTCGCAGTATATGCCATAACTGGTTAAACCACTTATATGAGCCTCAAATTCTTCTCCTACAAATTGCCCCATAAATTCCACCATCTTATACTTGATAGAATCTCGTTCTGCCATAGCAGCTGTCTGTTCTTGCTGGGAAGAATGTTCGCATAATTCTTCATATTTATCTTCGCTGGCACTCTTTCCGCCTTCTTCGTAACGGGTAAGTAGTCGATGTACCATGGTGTCAGGATAACGTCTAATGGGCGATGTGAAATGTGTATAGTAGTCGAAGGCAAGTCCAAAGTGTCCTATGTTGTGTACAGAATATTTGGCTTTCATCATTGCCCTTAATGCTACCATTTGAATAGCATTACTCTCTGGTTTACCTTCTATCTCATCCATCAAGGTATTGATAGCGCGTGCGGTAGCACCTTTTGTGCCTGTAGATTTCATCTTATAGCCAAACTTGGTAACGAAGGAACGAAGGGTCTCCATCTTCTGTGGGTCTGGGGAATCATGGATTCGATAGGGTAGGGTCTTCGCTTTTGCTGGTTTTCCGCCTTTTGACTTCTTCACCTTTCCTACATGTTCAGCAACGGTTTTGTTTGCCAGAAGCATAAACTCTTCTATCAATTTGTTGGCATCTTGACTCCTTTTGACGTAGCAGCGTATTGGTTTGCCTTTTTCGTCTATGTCAAAACGCATTTCCTCTCGATCAAATCGCACAGAACCGTTCTTAAAACGTCTTTCCCTAAGTTTTTTTGCTAACTTGTCAAGGGTGAGTAATTGTTCGGAATATGGGTCTTCCACTTTGTCGCGATTCATTATACCAGGTCTGTTACTCTCTATTACAGCCTGAACCTCTTCGTAGGCATAGCGACGATTACTCTTTATAACAGTATGTACTATGCGATATTTCTTTACATTGGCTTCCTCGTCAAGTAGGAAGATGACGCTATATGCCAGTTTCTCTTCATCTGGACGGAGTGAACAGATATAGTTACATAGTCTTTCAGGAAGCATAGGAATGGTTCGATCGACAAGATATACTGACGTTGCACGCTTTTGTGCCTCCTTGTCAATTATAGAACCCTCTGTAACATAATGTGAAACATCGGCAATGTGAACACCAACTTCCCAAAGATTTCCTTCCTTTCTGATGGATAGAGCATCATCAAAGTCTTTTGCATCATGTGGATCGATGGTACATGTCCATACATCCCTGAAATCTTCGCGCTTCTCCAATTCTTCCTTTGTGATGGTATCAGGAATCTTGTTGGCTGCATCCTCCACTTCCTTTGGATATTTATATGGCAAACCATATTGTGCCAGAATAGTATGCATTTCAGCATCGTTATCACCTTGCTTACCAAGTATATCAACTACTTCCGCAATTATACTACGTTGTTCACCATCAGGCCAGGATATTACTTTTACAACGGCTTTGTCGTTTGTCTTGCCTTTTTTCAGTTTGTCCTTGGGAATGATGATGTTTGTAGTAATACTTTCTGTTGGTAACAGATAGGCAAATCCTTTGTCCACCTTTAATTTTCCAACAAACTGGTCTTTCTTACGTTGTATTATTTCTACGACTCTCGCTTCGCGGATATGGTTGCGTTTGCGAGCCATCATCATAATTTGTACACGATCGCCATTCAAAGCATACAGGGAGTTTCGCTCTGCTACGAAGACAGGTGTTTCTGAACCGTCTGGAATAACGCTATTTCTGCCGTTTGCCTTCGCTTGGAAGGTGCCGACCAAAGTCTGGGTGTTGTCAGCAAGTTTGTAGCTGGTATCTGAAATTTTAACAAGAAAATCATCCCATGCCATCTCTTCCATGATGTCGATGGCGAGCATCTTCAGAGGATGAGTGTCAAGATGCAGGAGCTTAAAAATCTGTTTTAGGGAGAAGGTTTCATTCGGATTACTCGAGAAGAATGCCTCCAACCTCTCAATCAGTTGTGCTCTCGTCAAGCGTTTGCCGCCTCTCTTACTTCTAGTTTTAGTCATAGTTTATCTTAGGTTTATATCTTTCTTATACAACTCTTAACTCTTTTACTCTAATTACTTACTTTTGTTCCAAAAACTCCACAGCCTTTTTCACTTGCTTGTCGTGCTGTATGGCGCTGGCAATATTGCCTCTCTGGAAATAATATGCAGTGATAATGTCTTGTTCTATAAGTCGTTGTATGATAGTGCGATTTTTGTCTAATTCTTTTGAAAGGTTATGAGTTAGTTTTGTTTTTAAAGCCTCAAACTCATCCTTTGCATCATCATAATAGCCCTCGAATTTTGCAAATTTCACTAATTCATCAAACTCTTTGCTTGTCTCTCTGTCATATTTGAAGCCGCTCTTTAAAACAGCTTCTTTGAAATCATTCCATTCTGCATCAGTAAGGTGAAAATCTTCTGCAGGTGCTATTTTTTTGTGTTTTCTGATATAATCAACAGCCCAATGGAATTCTACCTCTGTAGAGTCAAGACCTGATCCGCAAAGGTATGCTGCTATATTTGGTAGCGAATCATTGCTTACCTCGATGTCTGGTTTGACTCCGATTCCTTGTACGCATTCTCCAGCAGGTAGATAATACCTTGATGTTGTTACCTTTAAGGAAGCATCATGTGGCAATTCGATAGGTTGTTGCACGAGACCTTTGCCATAGGTTTTCTTTCCTAAGATCGTTGCCCTCTTCAAATCTTGTAAGGAGCCAGCCGTTATCTCGCTTGCTGAAGCACTGTTTTCATTTACCAGAACAACTACTGGCATAATGGTATCTAAAGGTTCCGATTCTGTTTTGTACTCATTGTTAGAACGTGCAATTTTACCCTTCGTAGTAACAATGGTAACGTCTTTCGGAACAAACATATTCACTATTTTGATAGCTTCTGCTAATGAACCACCACCATTATTTCTCAGGTCAAAGATGAGTTTCTTCATGCCTTGTCCTCGCATCTCTACGAGGGCTCTTCTAATATCTCTTGAACACTCGTCTGTAAACTGTGTCAGTAGAAGATAGCCTATATCGTTATTGCTTTTTAGCAGACCATAATATGGTACGCTGGGTAATTGTATAGCTTTTCTTGTTACCTTCTTTTTATATATCTTGCCGTTGCGCTCAATCTTTAGGATGAAACTTGTGCCCGCTTCTCCACGTAGGCGGCTGGAAACATAATCCACCTTCTTTCCTATCATTGAAGAATCATCAATAGCAATAACCTTGTCACCCTTTTGTAGTCCTATGATAGAGGCAGGCATATTCTCATATGGCTCATCTATGACGATGCAACTGTCTCTAAGGTCTTGCTTTATAATAGCTCCTATACCAGCATATTTTCCTGTCAGCATAGTTTTCAGGTTCTTCACCTCATTGGCGGGATAGTATTCAGTATATGGATCAAGAGATCTAAGCATAGCCTTGATGCCAATGCCTACTGTTTTGTCGGGATCCAGTGAATCCACATACATCATATCGAGATTCTTATATATTGAAGAGAATACCTCGAGATTACGCATAACATCAAAATTATGGTTTTTGACTACAGACTTGTTATCGGCATATAATGAAATGTTAACCGAACAAAGAAGTACTATTGTATAAAATAATTTTCTCATAGCAGTTGCAAAGTTACGATTAAGTGAGCAAAATACCAAGAGAAAATGAAATTTTTTTCATTTATATCTTGTATTTTCGAGCGGAAGTAGCTTCGACAGAAGGTCAAAGTTGCGATTTGGTTAATGAATAATGCAAGAAAATTAAAATAAATAACAAAAAAGAAGAGTCAACATATGACTCTTCTTGTGCGCTCCCTCTTGGGCTTGAACCAAGGACCCCCTGATTAACA
>CAMNHS010000007.1 GCA_946539635.1 uncultured Prevotellaceae bacterium | reverse complement strand
AAAATTTTCACGTTCGAGAAAAGAAATATATTCCTTTTCTTCTCACTTAACCAAATTTTTCGTACCTTTGCACCCAGATGAAACGTTTTATCATACTTACAATATTTTGTACCTTTGCTTCTCTCCTAAAAACAAGCGCAGAGAAATGGTACACCATGGAGCAGCCAGACAATGGTTACTTCAACCATATTGACGGTGCCTTTACTGCTGGTACAACGGGCTTGGGCTTCGACCTCGCTTTCCCCCTGAGAAACTGGGGCCGCCTGCGTGTGGGTGGAGTGTGGAGACCTCGTGGACATTATTCTGACGCCTATGTTGTCCGCATGGACAAACCTGAATATTGGGGACAGTTTTCTGCTTTTGTTTCTACGTTTGTCGGAGTAAAACCTGAGAAATACATAGAAATGGAAGGAAAGTCAAGCATGAATCATTTCAAGATGCTGGTTGATTTCTTCCCTATCAAGAATCATCGCAACTTTCATGTTACAGTAGGCTTCTTCTGGGGCACAAGCGACTTTGTCACAGCTACCAATACCCCTATCAGCAGCAACACCATAGCTGCAATAAAGACCTACAACACCATAAGGCAGAAGGTCCTGAACAATGAGGACATCGACTTGTCTTTTGTTGGAATAAACATGCAGTCTAAGGAGGCAAAGGAAATCCGACAAAAAATCTACAACAAACTCATCGAGATGGGAGAAGTAAACATTCCAATTGGAGAAAGAACAGACGAGAATGGCGAGACTCATGTTGTCAATGCCACAATCAACGATAAAGACGTAATAGAAGTAAAAGCCACAGTAAACAGCTTCAAGCCATATATCGGAGCTGGTTATGAGATACCTGTCACCAAGGACAAACGCACTACGATAGGTATTGATGCTGGTATCTTGATATGGGGCGGAAAGCCCAAAGTAAAAGCCTTTGAAGGACTCAGCAATGTAGCAGGACAAAACACTCCCGGCTACCTGCGTTCAGCAGACAAATACCCTGTTTACCCAGAGGCTTCAATAAGAATATCACAACGCTTATGGTAAAGAAACACATCATATCCCTCATATCATGCATGCTGCTTACCACCACCCCAGTGATGGCGGAGGGTAAGTTCCATCGTTTCCTTACCACACAAAGCGTTAGCGACAGGAAGTGGTTCAACCACATCGATATAGCAGGAACAATAGGTACCAGCGGCTTAGGTTTCGATGTTGCCTTTCCAATGAGCGAATGGGCACAACTTCGTGTAGGAGGCACCTGGATGCCATATATCCATTTCGACCCTTCATTCGGAATCGAAGTAGCAGAAGACCTACCAGCAGAGATACAAGGAAATCGCTTCAATCAAATTGCTGATAAGATGCAAAGCATCCTTGGCACAAGGCCTGAACTGAGTGTTAAGATGGAAGGCGATGCCAGCATGAGCAACTTCAAATTTCTTGTAGATATCTTCCCAATAAAGAAGAACAGGAATTTTCACGTAACAGTAGGATTCTATTATGGCAATACCGACTTCATAACTGCTGTCGTTTCTCCATACAGCATGCGAAACCTGACAGCAATCGGAGCCCTGAATTCGCT
Source organism: uncultured Prevotellaceae bacterium (assembly GCA_946539635.1). GTDB lineage: Bacteria > Bacteroidota > Bacteroidia > Bacteroidales > Bacteroidaceae > Prevotella. Next base: position 18,298 of record CAMNHS010000007.1, on the reverse strand, counting down.
CTACAAAAAAGCTTTGTCTGACAAAACAGCGAGTGTCATTGATGCAGAAGGAATGGGCGTCAACATTCCTGAAGGTGTTTCTTTCGAGAATACCAACAAAAAACTTCGCGAATGGGGAGAAACTGGCAAGAAAGTTAAGAATTGGGATGACCTTCGTGGAAATGAAGTAGAGAATCATTTACATTCCGAAAATGCCTTTAGTGTTGCCATAGGACATTACTCACACGATATCGTAGCAAAGGAAGATATCTATTACGACTATTCAGCAGAATTGGACAACTCATACAATGAACAAATAGGAACAGACAAACAAGGAAATCCTATTTATCGAGAGGTAAAATATCAAACTGACGAGAATGGCAGACCTATAGTAAAAGGTGGCATTCGCTATCATAAAGGCGAGTTGATGCACAAATCTGGCGACCCAATACGAATGGTTCCTGACGAGAATAATCAGATATCTGTTTCAGGTAGAGGATGGTGGAAGTTAAAACCTTATATCGGAGCAGGATATTCTGTTCCAATCACCAAAGACAGGCGCACCACTCTTGGCATTGATGCAGGAATAACAATATGGGGAGGCACCCCAGCAATAGACGTAAAAGTTCCTCTTGGACAAGATGCTGCCGGCAATGCTGTTTACAATACTGTCAACTTAGTAAAAGATGCTAAAAGCATGCCTAACTCCGTTGACAAATACGTAAAACTCGTAAAACTTCTACCTGTAATGCCTGAAATAAGCATCCGCATCACCCAAAGACTTTGGTAATTGACCATTGAGAATTGAACATTGACCTTAGACTTTTGACCTTTGACCTCGGCAACGACGAGCGGACCTTAGACATAAAAAAAGCGGCACCCAGAAATCTGGATGCCGTTTTTCTTATTACTTATCAACATCAAAACTCATCAATCGAGGGTCATCAAATGTCCCTAAGTGCTCATCATCTTTTAGCACTATTGTTTCTGTTGAATGATACATATACTTGTTTGTTGCACAATAGTATCTCAGGGTTATGTTGTCTCCAACATTACCCCAGATTCTGATGCACCAAACACCATCTACAACACTTCCGTCTCCACGAGGTTCATCACCACAGAAGGCAGCCATTTCGTCTGCACTTGATGCATATGCACTAATAGAACCAGGCAACTGAATATATGCCGTCAAATCAGTTGGATACTTCTCATTTGGCTTTACAACATCAACAACATCATTCCATTGTGGAGCATTATGCTGAGGAATTGCAGGTTCTACATAAGTAGATGGTTCGTCATCGCCAGAACTACCGCACGACACGAATAACACGGCAACCGCTAGTATTGCTATTATTATCTGATAATGTTTCATACTTTATAATATATAATCCTGTTGTAAGTGTTTTAATATCTGTTGTAGGCAGCTGTTTGCCATCCATAGTGAATATTGCTGTAACGTTATAGTCACCATTCCATGCTTCTGAGCCTTCTACAAATTCAATAGCAGTAGGATTAGCATAAGAGCCGACTATATTATCGCTTGCATAGCTGATAGGCGCCTTAGCAGAAGCAACAATTGTGTTGTTATGCATCAAAGTAAGATAGATATCAGCATTGTTGTCACCAAGAATAGTAAGAGAAGCCTTACCCTCATTATCTATCGTTGCTCCACCACGAACACCATCAACAGCAACAGCTACGATAGAGTCACCAGGAACAGCCATAACACCTTCTACTGTAGCAAACACATTCATGTTTGAAGAGAAGCGCTGAGCATCATTCTCAAATCTCATAGCACGAGAGTTGTTAGAAGTTTCCTCAAGAGCAATAGGATAAGTGAAACTTACCTTATTGTCAGCACTTCGATACAACATATAGCCCTTGCCTGGCTCCATAGAAGTCAAGCCGCCTGCTACATTCCATGCTCCATTGATAAAGGTAGCACTTTGTGTCTGAGACTTTAGAATATCGCCTTCAGCAGCAACATAATTCTGCAACGCCTCATCTACTGGTAAAACACTGAGAGAAAGATAAGGGAGATAGTTCCAACCTTTTTCTACACTTACCTTTTGGTCAGCCTTTGAGTTAATGTAGCCGCCATTCAGTTTCAGTTCCTGACCTGCATAAGATGAGTGAATCTTATACATCGACAAGTCATTGAAACCTTCCATTGTTCCTACCCACTTCTTCTTCTTTTCAGAATAGATAGCCCATGTATCAGCACCCTTTATCTCGTCAGTAGAAGTCCACTTTAATGAAGACAAGACTGTATCGAAGCTGCTCATATCAGGATTAATCATATAGAATGACACCCAGGTCCATCCCTCACCGAGAGGATAGGTTTCCTCGACAGTCTTTGGTCCCCAGACAGCCTTCAAAGCCAAATCTTCATCGGGCATTGTCTCTGGAAGTGCAGGACTCCAACCAGCAAAGTCATAGCCATCCTTCGTTGGAGCATTTACCTTTATTGCTGTACCATAATTCTGGGTAATAGAAGCAACCTCTGTACCACCATTGCTATCGAAGGTAATGGTGTGCTTGTTAATAGTAAATGTACCAGTAATAGTAACATCATTAGCAGGCATAACAGAAGGTATCTCTTCTTTCCAACCAGAGAAGGTATAACCGACTTTTTCTGCTGCAGGCTCTGCTGTCACCTCTGTATTATATGCTATCTTTTCACTCTTATACAATGTAGGAACATCATCTGTATATGTATAATATGACAAGGTATATTCATTTACCTTCCATTGAGCCTTGATTGTCATATCCTCTGCTGGCATGGTGCTTGGAATCTCCTTATCCCAGCCAGTAAAGGTGTGACCTTCCTTCTTCGGATTGTTAGGCTTTGCAATAGATGTATTGTAATTCTGAGTAATCGAAGCGACCTCAGTACCACCGTCTGTATCAAAAGTAATGGTATATTGATTTATCTGCCATTGAGCCTTGATAGTTATATTCTCTGCAAGCATAGTACTTGGAATCGTCTTATCCCAACCAACAAATGTATAGCCAGTCTTTGTCGGATTGGCTGGAGCAGTTACAGTTGTTCCATAATCCTGACTAATAGGAGCAATAGCTGTTCCACCATCTGTATCAAAGGTGATAGTGTACTTATTGATAGAGAAGTTACCAGTAATAGTAACGTCATTAGCAGGCATAACAGAAGGTATCTCTTCTTTCCAACCAGAGAAGGTATAACCTTCTTTTGTTGGTGCAGGTTCTGCTATTACTTCACTATTATAAACATACTTCAAACTCTTATACAAAGAACCATCGACATGATAAGACAAAGTATATTCGTTTATCTTCCACTTTGCAGTAATAACGAGATTTGCTGCAGGCATCTTGCTTGGTATTTCCTTATCCCAACCTTCAAAAGTATAGCCTGTTTTAATAGGATCTGCAGGAACTGTAATATCAGTATCATATTTCTGAGTTATTGGTGAGATTACAGTACCACCATCTGTAACAAATGTGATAGTGAATTCTGCCTCATCCCATATAGCCCTATATGAAACATCTTCATCAGGCATCTTGGTTTCAGGTTGCAGATTCCATCCCAGGAATGTATGGCCTGCCCATTCAGGTTTCTCTGTTGGTGCAACGATATATTCATCATATCCCACAATAACCTCCTTAAAGACGATGTCATCATGATTATAGAATGTCACCTTATGCTGGTTTTTGTTCCATAAAGCCTTTAATTCCAAATCATTTTCTGGCATTATTTCAGGGAAAGCAGGATTCCAAGAAGCAAATGTATAACCTGTCTTTGTTGGATTGGCTGGAGCAGTTAAAGCTTCACCAACAGCCTTTGTGATAGAAGCAACTTCTGTTCCACCATCCGTATTGAATGTGATTGTATAAAGTTTCTTCCACAAAGCCTTAATTGTCATATTCTCTGCTGGCATATTGCTTGGAATCTCCATGTCCCAACCGGCAAATACGCTTCCATCTTTCGTAGGATCTGAAGGCTTCGTAATTGCTGTATTATAATCCTGAGTTATTGGAGAGATTATGCTGCCACCATCTGTATCGAAGGTAATAGTATATTGATTTATCTTCCATTGTGCCTTAATTACTACATTTTCTGCAGGCATTGTACTTGGAATCGTCTTATCCCAACCAACAAATGTATAGCCAGTCTTTGTCGGATTGGCTGGAGCAGTTATAGTTGTTCCATAATCCTGACTAATAGGAGCAATAGCCGTTCCACCATCGGTATCAAAGGTGATAGTATATTTTCCTACAGACCATAGCGCCTTAATTGTCACATTCTCTGCTGGCATAAGAGTAGGAATATCCTTGTCCCAACCAGCAAAACTGCAACCATCCTTCGTAGGATCTGAAGGCTTCGTAATTGCTGTATTATAATCCTGAGTTATTGGATCTATTGCTGTTCCACCGTCAGTATCAAAGGTGATTGTATACTGGTTTATCTGCCATTGTGCCTTTACCGTCATGTCTTCTGCAGGGAATACAGACGGTAATGCAGGCTCCCAGCCATTAAAGGTATAACCAGTTTTTGTTGGATTAGCAGGAGCAGTGACAGGTTCGCCTTCGCCACCACTAATATCTGCCACATCTGTTCCGCCATCACTATCAAAACTGATAGTTGTTGCCTTACCTGCAGAAACCAGTTCTGCAGCAGCAGTAGAAGGCACATTGGCAAGATATGACTCGTTAGCACGAAGCCAAATACCAGAATAACCAGACAAAGCGAATGGAACCGCTCTCGTCTTATCAGGATTATTTGTAAGTATTAACTTTCCATCCTTCACTGCCCATACTCTCATTGATTCTGACTTAAACTCGGTACGACAGTCAGGATAAGTAGTTGGAGACATAGACAGATTACAGAAATATACGCCATTTAGTTTATTGCCACTAATGCTTCCATAGTCACCACGAAGAGGCTCTATCTTACAATCCATCGGATTATCGGAAGGACACTCGATTATTACAGGTGTAGCACCAGGAATAACCTCGTTTTTTATTTCTTGAAGAGTATATTTCTTATCGTTTATACTGCTGACATAATATGCCTTCATACCAGGAGATACCAGTTTAAATGGATAAGATGCATAATAAGGTGCATAATACTTAAACTTGGTTTCATCCTCTTCATCTTTCACCTTTAGACAAGCATTTACAGCAACATAATTGTTTGAAGATGATGATATTGGCACAATCCTCCATTGTCTATACGCATCTTCACCTTGTGAAGTAGTAGTTGCCTGATAGTTTGTAGGGTATGCCATATCACCCTCCATATTATACATACCAGTCTTAGTCTTGTCAACCCACAGAGATGCTGCAATACCACTCACTGTAGTAGTTAGAGTATAAGTATCAGTAGTACCAGAAACCAGTTCGACCTTGATGTCATAACCGCCTGCTATCTGAGACATTGTTTTACTTTGTGCTTCTAAATCATAGTTATTACCTTGCTTAGTAATATATACAACCGTCTGTGGAGAGACAATAGCATTATCAAGACCAGCCCACATCTGCATTGACTGGATATTTTGCTTTGCACCAGAACCTTTTGCCATATGATAGGTTCCATTTGCTACGTATGCATAACATTCTTCCTTCACTGTCTTTCCCTTAACGGTTCCTCCGTATGACGACAATCCAATATTTGTCACACGATAGTAACCTGGAGCAATATCTTGCGCGTACGCACATATATTAAAAAGGAAGAAGAAATGTAATGCGTATAATATTAGTTTATTCTTCACGATTCTCTATTGATATTTTTTTTTCAATTTGTCATTAAAGGCTTCTTGGGAGGACGTTGACAATAATATGTCTTACCCAAGAAGACAAAAGTGAGATTATTTTGAGTAAGTTCTGTTATCTGTGCTTCTTCTACAAGATACTGATTCCTATCATGTGTTATTTGTTGTTCCTCCAAATAGTAGAAATATATCTTACCGTCAAGCACTTTCCATTCCTTAAATGCGATTTCCCCAGTATTTATACTAGTCATTCCGCCACCTGCATTAAAGGATATCCCACGCATTTCTTCCAAATCATAATACCACATGCCTTCCAACTGGCTACATAATGACCTGAATAATGCAGAATCCTTCCGTGCCTCTTCTACAACCTTTTTGTCAACCTCTTCCACACGAGGGTTTATAGGCGACTCCGCCCTGGAGTCTTGTGACTGCTTATTGCTGCAACCATTGCAACCAGTAAGCATCAAGCAAAACGCCAGGGCGAAGAGATGTATTAGAGATTTATTTGATACCGAACTACTTCTTGATAACAACGTATTCAAGACCGATCTCATTTCCATAGTAGTCAACAGCATAGTACTCTACGGTATTTACACCATCCTTGAGGTCAGATGTTATATCCAATGTAACCTGACCATCATCAAGTACCTTACCATTAGCACCATTGACGCTGATGTACTTCTTATATACAGGAGCTACAAGGCCGTTAGAGTATGTTGTTGGGATAACCTCAACCTTACCAGAAACTTCTGCTGGAACGCCACGGATACCTGCGAAGCCGAAGCCTGAATCTGAGTTTACAAGAAGTACTGGCTGGAACATCTTGTAAATACCTTTAGCTGTATATGCACTTGCCTTGTCAATAAGCTTATATACTCTGTTAAGGTATTCACCCTTCTGTAATTTAGCCTCAAGATTACGGATTTGATCAATAATATCATTTACGCTTTCGCAAAGAGCATTGATAGACTTAATAGCGTCAACTGCATTATTAACTGGCTCTACAAGGTCAGAAACATCAAGTGTCACATTCTTTGCAGTTACATCCTGATCGATCTCAATAGGAATAGTCTTTTCTACATGGAATGTCACATCCTGTTCAATGTAAACCATAGTAAAGGTTGGATCAGATGCCATTTTCTTAGACTTTTCTTTATTAATTCTTGCACCTTGAGCTTCTATATCAGCCTCCCAGCCAGAAGTTTCATACAATGATGTAGGAACAAGAATCTCGTAACCAACCGTCATATCTTGATCGAACTTCAGATCCTGGTTGGTCTTGATGTAGAGATGCATTGTGATATCAGTAGTCAGAGATGGATCAATTGGCTTAATCTTATCCAACTTAACCTGAAGGTCACCAATCTGGCTCTCTATCTTATCCATGCCGAATCTCTTGTTAATTGTATACTTTATTCTACCGGCAATTTTGTCATTGATTTTCTTAACAAATGTCTTTGCCTTATTGAATACACGGATAGAATCTCTATACTGCTCTGGCAGAGACTCGAAGCCAAGAGGCTTAACTGCAACACCACTGAGGTCGTAAGGAGAAACAATAGACTTCTTAGTTTCAACCTCTTTACCTGAAACAGGATCTGTAGCTTTTTGCGTCCACTCAGTCTTAACAGCAAGACGCTCTGTTTGGATACCTGTTACTACATTATATATAGCATTTGCAACCTTATTAAGAGTTCCTCCCTGAATTTCGCTAAGGCTACGGTTACTATAAGCCTTCTTCAAATCATTCCAAGCAGCCTTAACAGCATCCTTAACAGCAGACTTGTCGATAGCGATATGAAGTCTTGCATCATTTGTAGCATCATTTGCAGAAACAGTAGCCTTTGTTGTGTACAAGCCAGTACCTGCTGCACGGGTAATACCTGTTTTAAGCAACTTGTCAGAAGCCTCAAGGTTACTCAACTTGATGCTGCTTTCCTCACCGAGTGAGTTTACAAGAGATACAGCAACACCAGAGAAATCTGTACCAATTGGGTTAACAGTAAGCTGAATATCGCCCAAAGTTTCTGTCATTGCAGGATCACCTGCTGGCTTGTAGAACTGAGGATCATGCTTAGGGAAGATAATCTCATCAGTTGTACCATAGTAACCAACCAGTTTTGTTGTCTTCAGATTTGTGAGAACACCATTGAAACTACCAATAGCATTTGACATTACTTCTTCAACCTGAATGTTTGTGATAGACTCAGCAATAGCTTGCATGATGGACTTAAACATTGAGCTGATTGAATCCTGCAAAACAGTGATTCTATTGTCAATGCCAGCAATAGAGTCAGTGATAGTACCGTTTTTCTTTTCGTCCCAATTACCAACCTGAGCCTTTAACTTATCTACATCAGTCTTGATACCATTTACAGTCTTGGTCAGATTATCAAACGCACCTGCTGAAGGCATATAATATGAATCTATCTTATCGCCATTCAGATTGTAATTTGTAACGAGTACACTATCAGTTCCTACAGCTTCTACAACAGGCTGAGTCTTCTGCAACTTGATATTAGTTGTACCATTAGAAGCTGTAACTGTAGCTACACCTGTATTTGAATCTATAGAGAGTTCTGCATAACCATTTGGTATTGTTATTTTCTTTGTTGGATCTGCTGAACTTGCAATTTCAAAGTTGGTGCCATTGTATGTTACAGCTACAGTATTAACCCAAGCAGGAACAACTGGAATAGTTAATGTTTCAGTCTTTCCACCTGCTGTGATTGTGTAAGAGCCATCACCATTATTTGTGATTGAACATTCACAAGCTTTTGGAATTGTATATGTGGTACCACCTACAGTAATTGTTGTTGTTCCATCATCATTTTTCTTAAATTCTGGAAGATAAATAGGTTTGTCAGTACCATTATCATTGTAGGTTATATAAATACCACCATTATTATCCAGGGCACCAGCAGTAGGTTGTATTGGCAGTTTATTCATCTGACCATCAGGACCTGGAGTTGCATAATACCATGTTCCAGTAGCTGGATCATAAGAGAGAACATAAGAACCATTCGATGACAATGCCACCAACTTCTGGGCAGCTTCTGCCAATTTCTGTTCCAATTGCTCAATTGTAATACCCTGATCACCAGGATTCCATCCGCTTTCACCACCTTCACACTCATTGCAAGAAGACAATGATAGTGTCAGTACCGAAAACAATGCTAACGAAAAAATTGATGTAATCTTTTTCATAGAATTTTGTTTTTTTGTTTATTAATAATGTTAATTGAAGTTCTTTCGTACCATAATTCAAAGCGCAAAGTTACATATATTTTATATATGAGCAAAGAAATTAAACAACTTTAACACTTTTTTACGCGAAATACCTTAAAAAAAATAGTTCCCAAAGGAATTTTTCGTATTTTTTTTGTAATTTTGTAGCCTGTATGAAGAATTTAGAATTAGACTTATTGACAGCCATCTCACCTATTGATGGACGTTATCGTGGAAAAACTGCGGAACTGGCGAATTACTTTTCCGAGTATGCTTTAATCAAATACAGGGTTCGGGTAGAAATAGAGTATTTCATCACCTTATGCGAATTACCCCTACCCCAGCTCAAGGATTTTGACAAGTCGTTATTCCCACAACTGCGGAACATTTACCTCGAATTCTCAGAGGAGGATGCCCAGCGTGTCAAAGATATCGAGAAAGTAACAAACCATGATGTAAAGGCAGTAGAGTATTTCATCAAGGAGAAACTTGACGAAATGGAAAAGGGTGGACTCGGTGAAGGATATTTTGAACATAGTCGCGAATTCATTCATTTCGGTTTGACATCGCAGGACATCAACAATACATCTGTGCCTCTCTCTGTAAAGGACGCCCTAAATGAGGTTTTCATTCCACAGGTAGAGGAACTGATAGCACAGCTGCAGGAATATGCTGATGAATGGAAAGATGTTCCTATGCTCGCTAAGACACATGGACAGCCCGCCTCCCCTACCCGTTTGGGAAAAGAAATCATGGTCTTTGTATATAGACTTACCGAACAGCTCAATGCTCTGAAGGCTTGTAAGTTCACAGCAAAGTTTGGAGGTGCAACAGGCAATTATAATGCGCACCATGTCGCATATCCCGGATATGACTGGAAGGCATTTGGCAACAAATTCGTGGCTGAGAAATTAGGGTTAGAGCGCGAACAATATACTACACAGATATCCAACTACGACCACCTTGGAGGTGTTTTTGATGCTATACGCCGCATCAACACCATCATCATCGATCTTGACAGGGATTTCTGGATGTATATCTCTATGGAATATTTCAAGCAGAAGATTAAAGCTGGTGAGGTTGGCTCCAGTGCGATGCCACACAAGGTTAATCCAATAGATTACGAAAATTCAGAAGGCAACCTGGGCATCGCAAATGCCATCTTACAGTTCTTGGCACAGAAATTGCCTGTAAGTCGTCTGCAACGCGACCTCACTGATTCTACTGTTCTTAGAAATATTGGAGTACCTCTCGGACATAGCGTAATCGCAATTCAGAGCACCCTCAAAGGACTGCGTAAGCTGATACTTAATCCTGAGGCCCTACAGAAAGACCTCGATAATACATGGGCTGTTGTAGCAGAAGCCATACAGACTATCCTGCGTCGTGAGGCATACCCCCATCCTTATGAGGCATTGAAGGCCTTGACAAGAACAAACAAGCACATGGACCAAGAAACTATTCACAAATTCATACAAACACTTGAAGTAAGTGATGCTGTGAAAGCAGAACTTATGACAATAACACCAGATAATTACACGGGAGTGTAGATATAATTAAGAATTAAAAGACCAAAGTTTTAAAGAGATTAAACAAAACAACAAAATCATTATGGAAAGAAAAGACAACATTCAGGATTCTAACGGACCTAAGCAGCCTCGTCAGCGTGTACGCATCACAACAGCACGTCCAAGTTACGGTGAAAGGCCACAGTATGGTGAAAGACCTCAGTACGGAAGACCCCAACGCCCACAGTATGGCGAGAGACCACAGCGTAGTGAACGTCCTCAGTATGGCGAGAGGCCACAGTATGGTCGCCCACAGCGTCCACAGTATGGTGAAAGACCTCAGTATGGTCGCCCACAACGTCCACAGTATGGACAGGGACAGCGCCCACAACATAGTGAACATGCAGGATATGGCCGCCCACAATATGGAAAGCCATCATACGGAAAGCCACAAGCTCGTCCACAGAATAGACAGGCTTATGACCCACAGGCAAAATACTCTATGAAGAAGAGAATAGAGTATAATGAAAGTCATATCGACCCAAATGCACCTATCCGCTTGAACAAGTTCCTTGCTAATGCAGGTGTATGCAGCCGTCGTGAAGCTGACGATTTCATACACGCAGGAGTAGTTACCGTTAATGGTGAGGTAGTTACAGAACTTGGTACAAAAATAATGCGTAGCGATGTAGTTATGTTCCACGATCAGCCTGTAACACTTGAAAAGAAAGTTTATGTTCTTCTCAATAAGCCAAAGGATTACGTTACAACTTCAGATGATCCACAGCAGAGAAAAACTGTAATGGATCTCGTAAAGAATGCATGTCCAGAGCGCATATATCCAGTTGGACGTTTGGACCGCAATACAACAGGTGTTCTTCTGCTCACAAACGACGGAGATATGGCTGCTAAACTGACACATCCACGTTTTCTGAAGAAGAAAGTTTACCACGTTGTTCTTGACAAGAATGTAACTCTGCACGATATGCAGCAGATTGCTGATGGTCTGGAATTAGAAGATGGTCCAATCAAGGTCGATGCAGTAGAATATGCACACCAAACAGACAAGAAACAAGTTGGAATTGAGATACATTCAGGAAAGAACCGTATCGTTCGCCGTATCTTCGAGTCTCTCGGATATCGTGTAATAAAACTTGACCGTGTACAATTCTGCGGATTGACAAAAAAGAATCTCCGTCGTGGAGACTGGAGATTCCTTACAGAGAAAGAAGTTGACATGCTACGTATGGGAGCTTTTGAATAAGTTTGTTAAAAATCAAGGATAATAAAATGATTCGTACAAAAATTGTCGATGCTCTTCAAAGCACAGACTACGATAAAGAAATATGTATAAAAGGATGGGTGCGTACCCATCGTTCAAGTAAAGCTGTAGATTTCATTGCTGTAAATGACGGTTCTACCATCAAGAACATACAAGTTGTTGTAGATGAAGGTGTCGTGGATGCAGAAACTCTTAAGCAGGTTACTACAGGCTCATGTGTATGTGTTGAGGGCAAACTCGTAAAAAGTCCAGCTCAAGGACAGACATCTGAAATTCATTGTGAGAGCCTTATCATTTATGGTTTATGTGGTGCTGACTATCCTATGCAAAAGAAGGGACAGTCTTTTGAATACATGCGTCAGTATGCACATCTTCGTTTACGTACCAACACCTTCGGTGCTGTGATGCGCATACGCCATAATATGGCAATGGCAATACACACATATTTCCATGAACACGGATATTTCTACTTCCACACCCCTCTCATCACGGCCAGTGACTGTGAAGGAGCAGGCAATATGTTTCAGGTTACAACGAAGAATCTTTACGACCTGAAAAAAGATGAGGAAGGCAAGATAATCTATAATGACGACTTCTTTGGTCAGCAGACATCCCTGACAGTATCAGGACAGTTGGAGGGCGAGCTCGGAGCAACAGCCCTTGGTGCCATCTACACCTTCGGACCTACTTTCCGTGCAGAAAACTCAAATACTCCACGCCACCTCGCTGAATTCTGGATGATAGAGCCAGAAATAGCTTTCATGGATCAAGAGGAACTGATGGATTTGGAAGAGGATTTCATCAAATACTGTGTAAAATGGGCTTTGGACAACTGTAAGGATGATCTTGAATTCCTCAACAAGATGATAGACAAGGGACTTATAGAACGTCTCGAAGGCATTCTGAAAGATGAGTTCGTTCGTCTTCCATATACAGAGGGTATCAAGATTTTACAGGAAGCAAAAGCAAACGGAAAGAAGTTCGAATTCCCATGCGATTGGGGCGATGACCTTGCGTCAGAGCACGAGCGTTACTTGGTTGAAGAACATTTCAAGAAGCCCGTCATTATGACGGACTACCCTACTGCTATCAAGTCTTTCTACATGAAACAAAATAAGGAGACAACTGATGGTGGATCTGTAGGTTATAAAGGATGTGTTGCTCCTGGCTCTACAATGCAGGGTACAGATGTATTGTTCCCACAGATTGGAGAGATAATGGGTGGCTCTGTCCGTGAGGAGGACTATGATAAATTGATGGCCGAAATCAACAAGCGTCAGATGGACACAACCCACCTGTGGTGGTATCTTGATACACGCCGCTTCGGTACATGTCCGCATGCTGGTTTTGGATTAGGTTTCGAAAGACTGATACTCTTCGTAACTGGTATGCAGAATATACGAGATGTCATACCTTTCCCACGTACTCCAAACAACGCTGAATTCTAATTTTATTCTATAACACCTTGTTGGGAATGGATTTTGCTGAAGTCATAGGACAACATGAGATGATTGACCGCCTTCGCGGACTGGCAGATAAGAATCGTCTGCCACATGCCATGATGCTATGTGGTCCCGATGGATGTGGAAAGATGGCTTTGGCCATATCTCTTGCAAAATACATTCTCAACAAAGGTACTTATAAAGTCAAGGGTATCTCACACCCGGATCTGCACTTCACTTTTCCTACCATAAAGCTTTCAAAATGGAATAGTGAATACAAACCTATCAGCGATGATTTCATAGAGCAATGGAACGAAATGTTGGCTGAAGGTCCATATTTTTCTCTTGCCCAATGGATGGAAGCTATGCGAGCAGAACGTCAGCAGGCAGTTATCACTGTCGGAGAGGCGAACGAACTTATAAAGCGACTGATGATAAAATCCAATCAGGGGGGATGGAAGATAAGCATCATTTGGTTACCTGAGCGAATGAACATCGAATGTGCCAACAAGATGCTGAAACTTATTGAAGAACCACCCACTCAAACACTCTTCATCCTCGTTTGTCGCGAGCCTGAGAATCTGCTGGAGACCATCCGTTCACGTGTTCAGCGCTTTGATGTAAAGCCAATAGCATTAGAAGACATACAACAGGCTTTGATACAAAAAAGAGGATTGGAGCAGGAAGATGCTGAGAGAGTCGCTCGTCTTTGCAATGGAAACTGGCTAACAGCTTTGGAAGAATTGAATGCAGGCAATGAGAATCAAGCGTTTTTCAAGTCTTTTGTAGATCTTATGCGCAAGGCTTATATGAAAGACGTAAAGGACTTGAAACGATGGTCTGAAAGTTCTTCTGCTATGGGACGCGAAGAGCAAAAACGCATGCTGACATATTTTTTGCGTATGACGCGCGAAGCCTTCATGTATAACTTCAGACTGCCAGAATTGAACTATATGACTGACGCTGAGGAACAATTCTGCAAAAAGTTCGCACGTTTTGTCAACGAAGGCAACGTTTTAGGATTTCAGGAACTATATCAAACGGCTATACGCGATATCGGACAAAATGCCAATGCCAAAATGGTATTCTTTGATATCACCATGAGGGTAGCAGTTTTACTACATACAACATAAACTGAATATGGATAAGAAGATAGATAAAGGTTGGGCTTGGGGCACTCTACCCTGCGGCAGAGGACTCTGCGCAAGGGGTGTTGGGCGTTCAGACCACCAGCTGAATACATATGACTGGCTAGCTGATATTCCTGGTAACAACGAGTCAACAGATCTTGTCGAGGTGCAATTTAAAAATACTCGCAAAGGATATTATCATAATGTCAATGGTCTCGACCTAAAAAAAGGTGACTGGGTAGCAGTAGAAGCCAATCCCGGCCATGATATCGGTGTCGTCACCCTGACAGGGAGACTGGTGTCTTTACAGGTAAAGAAGGCAAACCTTAAATCGTCTGATGAGATTCGCAAAATCTACAGAATTGCCAAAGACTCTGACATGCAGACCTATCAAGAGGCAAAGAGTCGTGAACAAGACACCATGATTGAGAGTCGCCAAATAGCTAAGGGACTGGGGCTTGACATGAAGATTGGTGATGTTGAATATCAGGGAGATGGTAACAAAGCTATCTTCTACTATATTGCTGACGAACGTGTTGATTTCCGACAACTTATCAAAGATCTGGCTGCAAAGTTTCATGTACGCATTGAGATGAAACAGATTGGAGCACGCCAAGAGGCAGGACGCATCGGAGGAACGGGCCCTTGTGGCAGAGAATTATGTTGTGCAACTTGGATGACACACTTCTCTAGTGTAGGTACTACTGCTGCACGCATTCAAGACATTTCTCCTAACCCGCAGAAACTTGCTGGAATGTGTGCAAAACTCAAATGTTGCATGAACTACGAGGTAGATTGTTATATGGAAGCAAGTAAAAAGCTTCCTAACCGTGATGAAATTCTGCAGACATTGGATAATGACTACTATTGCTTCAAACAAGATATATTGGCTGGACTCATAACATATTCCACAGACAAAAAGGCTCCAGCCAACCTTGAGACAATTACGGCGGAGCGAGCTAATGCCATTATTGCAATGAATAAAGAGGGTAAGAAGCCATTGTCACTTTTGGAAGACAGTAAGGCCAAAGAGCCAAAGAAACCAAAAGATATGCTCCATGATAATGACATAACACGTTTCGACAACGCCAAAAAGAAGAAAAAGAAGAAAAAAGCACGTCAGGATGCTAAGCCACAAGGAGGTCAGCAATGAACCAATATAAAATAGCATCTCCTTATATCATATATACCCTCCTAATTATACTTTTCATTTCATGTGGAAATCGCAACACACTTTTTCATGAATATGTTGCTATTGATAATGAAGAGTGGTACTATGATGATTCACTGCACTTTGAGATTGACTCTGTCGTAATCAGCGGAAACCTAACAACAATATTAGAATTTCGTACCAGTGCAAAATACCCTTACCGGAATATCTCCATAGTTATGGAGCAATCTATTCGTAATGGCAACAAACATATTCAAAAGACTATTGCATACGAAATTATTGACAGCAAGGGCAAAAAAAATGGAGAGGGAATAACATACATAACCCACCAAATTCCCTTTTGCACCACAAACATCAATACCGGTGATACTATCGATATCAATATAAAACATAACATGCAAGACAATATGCTACCTGGCATAACAGATGTCGGCGTGCTTATTGAAAAAAATGATAATTGAACATTTTCTTAACTCATAACTCTTAATTGACTACGTGGCAGCACAACTTCTATGGGTTGATGATGAGATAGAACACCTTCACGCCCACATTATATTTCTCGAAAAAAAAGGCTATGACGTCTCTGTTGCCAGCAATGGAATAGATGCCATAGAGCAATGTCAGCAGCACACATTTGACCTCATTCTTCTTGATGAAATGATGCCAGGCCTTACTGGGCTTGAAACATTGCAACGCATAAAGGAAATACAACCTCAGACGCCAGTTGTAATGGTGACGAAAAGCGAAGAGGAAGACATTATGGACCAAGCCATCGGTAAGTCTATCTCTGACTACTTGATAAAGCCTGTTAATCCTATGCAGATACTGCTGACATTGAAGAAGCATGTTCATCAGCGCGACATCGTAACTGAGATTGTACAGCAAGATTATCAACAGTCTTTTCAGGACATCTCTCTGCAAATACAGAATTGTAATACCTTCGACGATTGGCAAGAAGTATATAAACGATTAGTAAGATGGGAACTCGAAATTGCTCGCACTGGTAGCAACATGACAGAAATGCTTACAATGCAGAAGGAAGAAGCTAATACCGACTTTGCGAAATTTATTAAGAAAAACTATCTCAGGTGGATGGACGATTCTGATGATAAGCCACTTATGTCAAATCGTGTTATGCCTGATGTCATCTTTCCTGCCCTAAACAAAGGAGAAAAGGTATTCTTTATCGTCATAGACAATTTCCGTTATGACCAATGGCGCATACTGGCAGAAGAAATTGGAGATATGTTTGACATAGACGAGCGACTCTATTGCTCAATTCTTCCAACTGCCACACAGTATGCCCGCAATGCCATATTTTCCGGACTTATGCCAACACAGATAGCAGAAATGTTCCCCGACCTTTGGGTTGATGAAGATGAGGAAGAGGGAAAGAACATCAATGAGTCACCACTCATCCAAACACAGTTGCAGCGCTACAGACGTAAAGAGACATTCTCATATCATAAAATAATTGATAGCACAGGAACAGAAAAACTGATGAGTCAGTTCAAGAATCTAAAGAACTATGACCTCAATGTAATTGTCATCAATTTTATTGACATACTCTCGCACGCGCGCACGGAATCTAAAATGGTACGCGAACTGGCAAACAATGAAGCTGCTTATCGCAGCATCACGTTGTCATGGTTCCGACACGGAGCAATGCGTGAACTCTTAGAGGCACTGGCACAAACAGACTATCGCATCTTCATCACCACCGACCATGGTTCCATACGATGCAACAAACCTGTAAAGATTATCGGAGACAGAAACACCAACACTAATCTGCGATACAAATTTGGCAAGAACCTCAACTGCAGTTCCAAGGACACATTTGTCATTACCGACCCAAAGAAAGCCCATTTGCCAGCACCTAACATCTCTACCACATACCATTTCGTCACAGGTAATGACTTCTTCGCATATCCCAACAACTACAACTATTATGTTGGATATTACAAGGACACCTTCCAACATGGCGGTATATCAATGGAGGAGATGATAATACCATTAATAAGCATGAAAGGACGAAAGAAATGAACAAGGAAATTATCATAAAGGATATAGAACACATTCGCGAAGCGGCACATGAGTTTATAGAAGTCTTTTATAACATTTTTGCCGACAAAAATGCCGTAAAATGTTTTGCCTTCTATGCCCCAATGGGAGCTGGTAAGACGACGTTCATCAAAGCCATTTGTGAAGAACTTGGCTCAACAGATGTCATCACATCACCCACCTTCGCAATTGTCAACGAATACACTCTAAGCTCTCACCTCTCAACCATCTATCATTTTGACCTCTATCGCATCAAGAAGATGGAAGAACTTTATGACATTGGTGCTGACGACTATTTCTATTCTGGGATTCCTTGTTTTATAGAATGGCCCGAAATGGCTGAGTCTGCCCTACCCGATGAGACGATAAAGATAACCATTGTTCCTCAGGATAATGGAAGCAGAATAGTGTCTTTTTCCATAGAACAATAATATTTTTGTTGTTTAAACCCAAATCGTCACATACAAAAAACGCAAAATCCGCCGCGCGTCCCCCACACCCCTGCGCGGCAGCTGAAAAGCGGCAAAAAGATGCCATAAAGATAGTTTGATTACACTGAAAGTCCAATAACTGATTTTGGTTTAAAAAAATGGCATAGCTTGCCATCAAGCATCCTATACCATTTTTTTTTTGGGGGGGGGAATCTATTTTGCTCCTTGATATTCCGTCACAAGTAGTATGCACCTCCCATGCTCATAGGGAGTTGCGCCCAATCTTATGCGATTGATATACGTTAGGTATGCGTCT